>JARRKE010000022.1 GCA_037388465.1 Gammaproteobacteria bacterium | reverse complement strand
TTCGGGCACCGCATCTTCGTGGACAGCGCCCCGGTGCTGGAGAAGGCCCTGGCCGAAAAAGCGGGACTGGGCTGGATCGGCAAACACACCAACCTGCTGGCCCGCGAAGCGGGCTCATGGTTCTTTCTCGGCGAGCTGTACACCGATCTGCCTTTGCCGGTGGACGAACCGACCGGCAATCATTGCGGCCGCTGCCAGGCGTGTATCGACATCTGCCCCACCCGGGCCATCGTCGCACCCTACGAGCTCGACGCCCGGCGTTGCATTTCCTATCTAACCATCGAGCTGCGCGGCGCCATTCCCGAGCCGTTGCGCCCGCTGATCGGCAACCGCATCTACGGCTGCGACGATTGCCAGCTGGCGTGCCCCTGGAACCGGTTTGCTCAACACACGGCGGAGGACGACTTCGGACCGCGCGCAGGCCTGGATGCCCCGGAGCTGATCGGGCTGTTTGCCTGGACCGAGGCGGAATTTCTGAGCCGTACCGAGGGATCGGCGATCCGCCGCATCGGCCATGAATGCTGGCTGCGCAACATCGCCGTTGCGCTGGGCAATGCACCAACAGGAACAAACGTGATAGCGGCATTGAACAGCCGCCGCGACGATCCCTCCGCCCTGGTGCGCGAGCACGTGGCCTGGGCGCTGGAACGACATGGTGTGAAGTGAGGATGAGAGCGGGCGCGCAAGTCTTGTCCCTTACGCCTTACGCCTTACGCCTTACGCCTTACGCCTTACGCCTTACGCCTTACGCCTTACGCCTTACGCCTTACGCCTTACGCCTTACGCCTTACGCCTTACGCCTTACTCCTTAAGCAGGGTTTCCTCGGACAGGCCGTGGCTTTCCAGGATCCGGCGCAGCTTGCGTAGCGCCTCCATCTGAATCTGGCGCACCCGTTCGCGGGTCACACCCAGTTCCTTGCCGACCTCTTCCAGGGTGGCGCGTTCGTAGCCGTGCAGCCCGAAGCGGCGGATGATCACCTCGCGCTGCTTTTCCTCCAGCGCCATCAGCCAATGCTCCACGGAGTTGGCGATGTCCTCGTCCTGCAGCAACGCGGAAGGCTCGCGGGACTGTTCGTCGGGAATGACTTCCAGCAGCGGTCGGCCGCCCTCCTTGCCTACCGGGATGTCGACCGAGGTGGCGCGCTCGCTCAGCTTGAGCAGTTTCTTCACGTCCTCGATGGGTTTGTCGAGCATCTCCGCCACTTCTTCGGCGGTCGCTTCGTGGTGCAGCTCCTGCGTGAGATGGCGCGCGGCCTTGAGGTAGGTGTTGAGTTCCTTGATGACGTGGATCGGCAGACGGATGGTGCGTGTCTGGTTCATCAATGCGCGCTCGATGGTCTGCCGTATCCACCACGTGGCATAGGTGGAGAAACGAAAACCGCGTTCCGGATCGAACTTCTCGACCGCGCGCATCAGACCGAGATTACCCTCCTCGATCAGGTCCAGCAGCGCCATGCCGCGATTCATGTAGCGGCGCGCGATCTTGACCACCAGGCGCAGATTGCAAACGATCATCTTGCGCCGACCCATCTCGTCGCCTTTACGGGCGAGACGCGAGTAATAAACCTCCTCCTCGGGGGTCAGCAGCGGGGAGAACTCGATTTCCTTGAGATAAAGGCGGGTCGCATCGAGATCGGCCTTGGGAATGTGGCCCGCCTCGAAGCGTTCTTCTTCCTGTTCTTCCTCCGGTTCCTCGTCCGCCTCTTCGGGCACTTGATCGAGAACCGAATCTTCCTCGGTCTCTTCGGCACTCTCCGGATCGTCCTTCGTTTCCAGGAGTGATTCGAGTTCCTCGTCCTTTGGTGACTTTTGCCGTGGCATCGTCTACTCCTGCATTCGGTCCGATTTGGCCGATGCTATTGTGAACCCGGTTTCGATGGCAGGTACCTCAACGGGTTGACCGGTTTGCCATCTTTGCGGATTTCAAAGTGGAGGATCGGCTCCGCGGCATTGGTCTCACCCAGCTCCGCGATCTCCTGGCCGGCTTTCACCTTCTCCCCCTCGCGCACGAGTAGTTTTTTATTATGTGCGTATGCGCTCAGATAATGCCTGTTGTGATTGATGATAACAAGCTTGCCGTAGCCGATTAATCCACTGCCGCTGTACACCACCTGACCAGCCGCCGCGGCACGCACGGGTTCGCCGAGTTTGCCCTCAATATTGATGCCTTTTTTGGTCTCGGAACCGGACACATAACGCTGCACCACTTTACCCTGCGCGGGCCACGTCCATTTGATGGCACCGTTGGGAATCGCAGGCGGTTGATAGGTTCGACGCGGCTTGGATACCGCATGCGGACGCGTTGGCGGCCGTCTGATGGAAGTGCTGCGCGGCGGCGGGCTGGGCGTGACGGCAGGCGGGGGTGCGGCTGTCGCGACCCGCGTGCTTAGGGCACGCGTCGGCTGCATGATCAGGTACTGCCCGGGATAAATGGTGTACGGCGGCCCAATGCCGTTCCAACGCGCCAGGTCGTGGGGATCGAGCCCGAAGCGCCAGGCGATACCGTAAAGCGTATCCCCCCGATGCACGCGGTATTTGTCCGCATGAATTGTCCCGTCAGGCGGGGTCGCACAGGCGACCACCAAGAAGGCGGTTACCAACCCCAGTAGAATCGCGCGGATGTGCCTCAGCGCAGCCACTTGACCCAGACGAAGACCATCACCAGAACCAGAACCGACAGCCAGCCCAGCCATTCGACGTAACGCCGGATCACGGGCTCCATCGTCGGGCCGGCCCAGGCCATGAATGCCGCGACAAGAAAAAAGCGCGTCCCGCGCCCGACGAAGGAGGCCAGAATGAACGGCGCCAACGCCATGGAAAGCGCCCCCGCCGAAAGCGTAAAGACCTTATAAGGTATGGGTGAAAAGCCGGCCACGAACACGACCCATACGCCCCATTCGCGGAACCAGGCCTGGGCGCGTTCGAAACTCTGCATATAGCCGAGCTGCTGCAGGTACGGCATCAGCAGTTCGAGGAAAAAATGTCCCAGCAGATAACCGAACAGGCCGCCCACGGTGGAGGCCGCGGTCGCCAGCAGGGCGAACGCGAACCAGCACTTCGGGCGGGTCATGGACATGGGGATGAGCATCACGTCCGGCGGAACCGGAAAAAACGAGGACTCGGCGAAGCTCAGTCCCGCCAGGTAGCGGGGTGCATGGCGATGGGCGGCCCATTGCAGGGCCCGGTCGTAAAGTGGCGCAAACAGTTTCAAGTGGATTTCCCGCTGAGAAAGGGAACGAAATTGACCGTCTCGAGAACTTCGCGTTCAAAATGATCCGGCGTACGGGTGATGAGCTGCAGTTCCTGCTTGCCGTCCGACCGCCCTACCGGGGCGACCAGCCGGCCGCCCACGGCGAGCTGCAGCAGCAGGCTTTCCGGAACCTCGTCGGGCGCCGCAGTCACCAGGATGCCGTCGTAGGGCGCATGTTGTTCCCACCCCCAGGTACCGTCACTGTGCGTCGCGCGAATATTACGGATGCGCAGGCTGTAGAACAGGTCGCGCGCGCGCCGGTACAGCGGCTGGATGCGCTCCACCGTATAGACCTGCTGCACCAGCATGGCCAGCACGGCCGCCTGATAGCCGGAGCCGGTGCCCACCTCCAGCACCTTGTCGAGGGTACCGCCGCCGAGCAGCACCTCCGTCATGCGCGCGACTATATAAGGTTGGGAGATCGTCTGGCCATGGCCGATGGGCAGGGCGCTGTCCTCGTAGGCACGCGTGGCCATGGCCTCGTCGACGAACATATGCCGCGGCACCGCCCCGATCGCATCCAGCACCCGTTCGTCCTGAATCCCCTTCTGACGCAAGCGCTCCACCAACCGGTTGCGCGTGCGCTGGGACGTCATGCCGATCCCCCCCAGTCCGGTACTGCTCATGCATCTTCCCCCGACAGCCAATCTGCCAGCGGCGCGACCCGGTCGTGCAAGGTCAGGTCCACCTGCAACGGCGTTATAGAAATGAAGCCCGCGTTGATGGCGCCGAAATCGGTGCCTTCTCCGGCGTCCTGCTCCGGCCCGGCGGTTCCCACCCAGTAAATGGGGCGTCCGCGCGGATCGCGCCCGCCGACCACCGGTTCGGACTTGTGACGATGGCCGAGGCGCGTGGCCTGAATCCCGGAGACCGCGTCCCACGGCCGATCGGGCACGTTGATGTTCAGAATCGTGTTCGCCGGCAGCGGGCGCGAACGCATCCGCTCCAGGACCTCCAGCACGGCCCTGGCCGCCGTTTCGAAATACTGCGGATCCGGGCCCAGCTGCGAGACGGCGATCGCCGGCAGCCCCAGAAAGCGCCCCTCCATGGCCGCGGCCACGGTACCGGAATAAATCACGTCGTCCCCCAGGTTGGCGCCGCTGTTGATACCCGAGATCACCATATCGGGCTCGGTTTCCAGCAGGCCGGTAATGGCCAGGTGCACGCAGTCGGTCGGCGTGCCGTTCACACTGATGAAACCGTCGTCGTGCAGTTTGGCCCGCAACGGCTGATCCAGGGTCAGCGAATTGCTGGCGCCGCTGCGGTCCCGGTCCGGCGCCACCACGGTGACTTCGGCAACCGCCTTCAGGGATTCCGCCAGGCACCGCAACCCCGGTGCCTGATAGCCGTCGTCATTGCTAACCAGGATATGCATATCAAAACTGAAAAATCACAATTCGCTTACTATACTGGAATGGATTTCCGAGGCCCACGGAACCGGGCCTTTATTCTGCTGGCCGCATCGGAGACGGGGGATACCATGACCCGACAGGAAGACGACGACGACCGCGAACTGTTCCGCCGCGCCATGTCCGGCGTGATTCCCCTGGAACACGACCTCGCCCCCGCGGACGACCGCCCGCGGCCCGCCCCCGTCCCGGAAATGCGCCGCCGCGACGACCAACAGGTCCTGGTGGACATGATGTCCGACGGCTACGAGGAACTCGACATCCAGCCCGGGGACGAGCTCCACTTCTGCCGTCCCGGGATCCAGCATTCGGTCTACCGCAAACTGCGCCAGGGGCAGTTCCGCCTCGAGGCCGAGCTCGACCTGCACGGCCTCACCGCCGACGAGGCCCGCCGCATCCTGGTGGAATTCCTGCTCGACGCCCGTGCCCAGCGGCTGCGTCACGTACGCATCATCCACGGCAAGGGCCTGCGCTCCGACCAGCGCGGCCCCGTACTGAAGGCCCGCGTGAACAAGTGGCTGCGCCAGCGCGAAGACGTGCTGGCCTTCACCTCCGCCCGTCCCGTGGACGGCGGAACCGGCGCCGTGTACGTCCTCCTGAAACGAAGCTGAATCCTTTTGTTGATTTACATCAATGCGCGTGAATTGCGAGGAATCAATACTCCCTCTGCATCTGCAACATTCGACCGCATCCGCTGTCGCATTCGGTATTGCAGCTCCACCCCTGCTCAAAACAGGGTTATTGCAGCCATGAATATTAGAACCCCCTAATATTCATGGCTGCCGACAGGGGCGGGAAGGTCTGAACGTTGCGTGCAGCTCAAGGACGAGCCGCACCGTAACCGCAGGCACCCGATGTGCCTGCCCCGGAGTCGGCAACTCTCCGGGAAACGCTGAAGACGCAAGGATTGCGTGCTGCAGCAACTGTGCGGACCCGGCTCAGGCGTTCCAGCGGGCTCGCACAGGTGGTAGTGCCAAGAACCACTAACCCGAAAGAGAGGAGTGCATGCATGATCGTCCCCACTGATACCGTTGTAGAGCTGTCACGCTGGCAGTTCGCCGCAACGGCCTTGTACCACTTCCTGTTCGTGCCGCTAACCCTGGGTCTGAGCTTCATCCTCGCCGCCATGGAGACGGTGTACGTCACCACCGGCAAGCAGATCTACAAGGACATGACCCAGTTCTGGGGCAAGCTGTTCGCCATCAATTTCGCCCTCGGCGTGGCGACCGGCCTGACCATGGAATTCGAGTTCGGCACCAACTGGTCCTTCTATTCCCACTACGTCGGCGACATCTTCGGCGCCCCGCTCGCCGTGGAGGGCCTGATGGCCTTCTTCATGGAGTCGACCTTCGTGGGTCTGATGCTGTTCGGCTGGGACCGTATGAGCAAGTCGGCCCATCTGGCAGTGACCTTCCTGGTGGCACTGGGCTCGAACCTCTCCGCCCTCTGGATCCTGATCGCGAACGGCTTCATGCAGGACCCGCAGGGTGCGTTCTTCAACCCCGTCACTCAGCGCATGGAGCTGTCCAGCTTCTTCGACCTGATGTTCAGCCATGACGCGCAGTCCAAGTTCGTGCATACCTCGATTGCCGGCTACGTCACCGCCTCGGTGTTCGTGGTGGCGATCAGCGCCTGGTATCTGAGCAAGCGTCGTCATGTCGAACTGGCCCGCCGCTCGCTGCGCATGGGCGCCCTGTTCGGGGTGTTTTCCGTGATCGGCGTCATCACCCTGGGCGACGCGCTGGGCTTCGTCGCCGGCAGCGCCCAGCCGACCAAGCTGGCCGCGATGGAAGGCATGTGGCAGACCGAGAAGGCCCCCGCCCCGCTCAAGCTGATCGCATTCCCCTCCGACAAGGAGCAGCGCAACGTGGGCCCGCTGATCGAGATCCCCGGACTGGCCGGCATCCTGATCACCCACTCGCTGGACAAGGAACTGCCCGGCATCAAGGAACTGGAAGCACAGGCCGCCGAACGCATCCAGAACGGCATTCCCGCTCTGACGGCGCTCAAGCAGCTGCAGGAGGACCCGAACAGCGCCCAGGCAAAGGCACAGTTCGACGCCCACAAGCAGGATTTGGGCTACGCCATGTTGCTGATGCGCTATGCACCGGATGTCACGCAGGCCACCCAGGCGCAGATCGAGAAGGCCGCGCGTGACGCCATTCCACCGGTGTGGGCCGTGTTCTGGTCCTTCCGGCTCATGGTCGCCTTCGCGTTCCTGATGTTGATCTACCTCGTGGCCATGGCCACCTACTCGCTGCGCGGCCAGTGCATGATGCAGAACTTCATGCTCAAGATCTCGCCGTGGATGATCCCGGTGCCATTCCTCGCCGCCGAGTTCGGCTGGTTGACAGCGGAGCTGGGCCGGCAGCCGTGGACAGTTTACGAAAAGCTGCCCACCTGGATATCGGCCTCCACCCACTCCGAGGGCTACATGATCTTTTCGCTGACCGGCTTCACGCTGCTCTACGCGACCTTCATCGCCGTCGAGATGTACCTGATGGTGAAAAACATCCGCAAGGGTCCGGAGCCGCATGATCATGCCCCCTCGGGTGGCGGTGCCGCTCAGCCGGTGTTTGCCCGTCCGGTCATGAAATCCAACGAGGAGTAAATCATGGAACTTTACGTTGCACTGAAAGTGCTTTGGTGGCTCCTGCTGGGCGTGCTGCTCATGGGGCTGGCCATCATGGTGGGCATGGACATGGGCGTGGGCACCATCCTGCGCTACGTCGGCCGCACCGACACCGAACGCCGCGTGGCGCTCAACATCATCGGCCCGCACTGGGACGGCAACCAGGTGTGGTTCATCCTGGGCGGCGGTGCGATTTTCGCCGCCTGGCCCACGATCTACGCCACCGCCTTCTCGGGGCTGTACGTGGTCATGCTGCTCCTGCTGTGGACCATGATCATCCGGCCGGTGGGCTTCGAGTACCGCAGCAAGGTCGCCTCGCCCACCTGGCGCAATATCTGGGACTGGGGACTGTTCATCAGCGGCCTGGTACCCATGGTGGTGTTCGGCGCAGCCTTCGGCAACGCCCTGCAGGGCTTCCCGTTCCACTTCGAGTGGAACATGATCTCGGTCTACACCGGCAGCTTCATCTCGCTGTTCAACCCCTTCGCCATCCTGGCGGGGCTGCTGTCGGTATCGATGTCCATCTTCATGGGCGCACTGATGATCATGAACCGCTCCGAGGGCGCCATCTACGAGCGCAGCAAGAAGCTGGTGACCGTGTTCGGCCCGCTGGCACTGGTCCTGTTCACCATCGGCGGCATCTGGGTGGCCAACCTGAACGGCTTCCATTACACCTCCGACGTGAATCCGGGCGGTCCTTCCAACCCGCTGCTGCCGGTCTCCGTGGAAATGACCAAGGGTGCATGGCTGATGAACTTCAAGGCTCATCCGCTGCTCTGGCTGCTGCCGATCATCACCTACGTGACGGTCATCATCGGCACGCTCGCCGCGCGCGGCGGCAAGTCGCACTTCGCCTGGTGGATGGGTGCACTGGCCTGGATCGGGATTCTGGGTACGGCAGGGGCCGCGATGTTCCCCTTCATGATGCCGTCGTTCACCAACCCGGCCCAAAGCCTCACGGTGTGGAACGCATCCTCCAGTAAAACCACCCTTATCTGGATGGTCGGCTGGACGGTAGTGTTCGTGCCCGCGATTCTCGCCTACACCAGCTGGGCCTTCTGGGTCATGCGCGGCAAGGTGAAGCCCGAGCAGATCGAAGCCGACGACCACGCTTATTAAAGGAGAAGCCACATGAAGATCATTCTCTATACCCTGATCGCGCTGGTCCTGATCTTCCTGACCATCATCCTGGGTGACTACGGTCCGTGGTACTTCGCCTGGCTGGTCGGTACGGTCATGATCGTGCTGATCTCCGCCGCCGGCGGTGCCCTCATGGACACCCAGCTGTCGGAAGACAACAACAAATAAGCTGTAACCGGGCCGGGGCGCAAAACCCCGGCCCACCCTTTACCGAAACGGTGAGTAAGTCACCGACTTTCACGGCCCGATTCGTATGCTGGTGATGGTTAATCGTTCACCAGCAAGGAGTAGTACCCATGAAAACCCGTATCGCGCTGCCCATCATCCTGTCGAGCCTGGCGGCCCAGCCCGCCCTGGCCGATACCCAGGCGGAACGCGTCAAGGCGAGCCGCGCAGCCATCGCCGAATTCGCCAAATCGCTGAAAGGCGAACTGCAGGCCGCCATGAAGGCCGGCGGTCCGGTCAACGCCGTCGGCGTGTGCAACAGCGAAGCCACCGAAATCGCGAAGCGAGTCTCCGCGGAAAAAGGGATACAGATCTCGCGCACCAGCCTGAAATACCGCAACCCGAACAACGCCCCCACCGACTGGCAGAAAACGGTCCTGGAGCAGTTCGAGCAGCGCAAGGCCGCCGGCGAGCCGGTCAAAATGATCGACTACAGAGCCGAGGTCGACACCCCCAACGGCAGGGAATTCCGCTACATGAAGGCGATTCCCACCGGTGCGCTGTGCCTCACCTGCCACGGCGAACAGATCGCCGCGCCGGTCAAGGCCAAACTCGAAGCGCTTTATCCGCATGATCGCGCCACCGGCTTCAAGCAGGGCGACATCCGCGGCGCGTTCGTCGTCATCCAGAAGATGTAATCCCATGGGTCAGCCGGACAGCCAGCGCAGCGATTGTCTTACCTGTCCGGTCAGGCCGATCAGCCTGTTTGCCGAGCTCACGCTGGACGAGCTCGGCAAACTCAAGATGCAGCTCACCACGCGGCATCTCGACCAGGGGATGGCGCTTTACCATGAAGGCGACCCGGCCGACGCCGCCTACACCCTGATACAGGGCGTCATCAAACTCAGCATGTCGTTGCCTGACGGCCAGGAACAGATCGTCCGGCTGCTGCGGCCCGGCGACCTGTTCGGCGTCGAGGGTCTGGTGGACTCGCACTACCATCACAGTGCCACGCCGCTGGGCGACGACGTCGCCGTCTGCCAACTGGACCTCAAGGAACTCTCCGAACTGACGCAGGAGCGCGAGCGCATTCGCAAGGCGCTGATCCGGCGCTGGGCCCGCAATATTTCACATGCCGAACGACGTCTGGTCGAACTGCGCAACCTGAAAGCGAACCGCCGCCTGTGGAAGTTCCTGGAGGAATGGTGCGCGGAGGATCCCGAAGGTTGGACCTATTTCCCGCTCAGCCGCCAGCACGTCGCGGACTACCTGGGCCTGACCGTCGAAACCGTCAGCCGGTTGTTCGCGGACTGGAAAAGACGCGGCAACGTGCTAGAACAAAAGCAACATATCCGGCTTAAAGGACCCGACCCGAACGTCTGACGCCAACCATGACAAACTGTCATGACATTTCATGTCAGTTTGGCGTGACGAAGGGTGACATGTCAGCCTCGAATTCTGGCATGTAACCTGAATTTCATTTGATTTCAGTCAATTATAATCCACACAATTAGTGGCACAGTTATTGCTCTTCTATACTTTTAAGTACTTAAACAGCAACTTGGGCCGGGCCAGCCACCCGGGCACATCACCACACAACACCCATAACTTAGAGGAACGCAGAAATGGCTCACGTTGTAATCCTCGGCGCAGGTACCGGCGGCATGCCCGCCGCCTATGAGATGCGCGAAGCACTCAACAAGGAGCATCAGGTCACCCTGATCAATGACAAGGACTATTTCCAGTTCGTACCGTCCAACCCCTGGGTGGCGGTCGGCTGGCGCAAGCGCGATGACATCACCTTCCCCATCCGTCCCTACGTGGAACGCAAGGGGATCAACTTCATCGCCCAGCGCGTGGACAAGATCGATGCCGACAACAGCAAGCTCACGCTGGATAACGGCGACATCGTCGACTACGACTACCTGGTCATCACCACCGGCCCGAAGCTGGTCTTCGACGAAGTGGAAGGCGCCGGCCCGCACGGCGGCCACACCCACTCCGTGTGCACCGTCGACCATGCCGAAATGGCCTATGACGACTATCAGAAATTCGTCGACAATCCCGGCCCGGCCATTGTCGGCGCCATGCCGCTGGCGAGCTGCTTCGGTCCGGCCTACGAGTTCGCGCTGATCCTCGACACCGACCTGCGCAAGCGCCGCGTGCGCGACAAGGTGCCGATCACGTTCGTCACCTCCGAACCCTACATCGGGCACCTCGGCCTGGGCGGCGTCGGCGATTCCAAGGGTCTGCTGGAAAGCGAACTGCGCAACCGGCACATCAAGTGGATCACCAACGCCAAGACCACCAAGGTCGAAGACGGCAAGATGATCGTCGAGGAGTACAACGACAAGGGCGAGAAGGTCAAAGACCACGAGCTGGAATTCAAGTACAACATGATGCTGCCCGCATTCAAGGGCGTGGACGCCGTCGCCGGCGTCGAAGGCCTGTGCAACCCACGCGGCTTTGTCATGGTCGACGAGCACCAGCGCAGCAAGAAGTTCAAAAACATCTTCTCCGCCGGCGTGTGTATCGCCATCCCGCCCGTCGAGGCCACCCCCGTGCCCACCGGCGCACCCAAGACCGGTTACATGATCGAGTCCATGGTCACCGCCATCGTGCACAACATCCGTGACGAGCTGAACGGCAAGGAAGCTGATGAAACAGGCACCTGGGCCGCGATCTGCCTGGCGGATATGGGCGACACCGGCGCGGCCTTCGTGGCGGTCCCGCAGATCCCGCCGCGCAACGTCAACTGGTTTAAGAAGGGCAAGTGGGTGCACGTGGCCAAGGTGGCATTCGAGAAGTACTTCATCCGCAAGATGAAAAAAGGCACCTCCGAACCCCTGTACGAAAAGTACATCCTCAAGGCGCTGGGTATCGAGCGCCTGAGCTAAAACCGGTTCACTCTAAGGCAGTGACTTGGGGCAGACCGGGCGGGAAGGATTCCCGCCCCCTGCCCTTTTCTTTTGCCCGCGTCCCGACTAATCGCCCGTAGCCAGCGCGCTGTCGGTATAGCCGGCCAACTCGCGCAATACGCTGGTGGCATAACAGCCGGCCGGCAGGGTGAATTCGAGTTGCAGCGAGGTGTCGTCCAGCCAGGCATGCGACAGGCCCTCCGGCACCAGGCGCAATGCGCGTCGTTCCTGTTTCATCCCCGCCGCTTCGAGCCCCTGCGCCAGATCGGCCTCGCTCTCGGCCACTTCGAGTTCCAGTTCGCGCACTGCGCCATAAGTCGGCAACTCGCCCCGCCCCCACAGGGCGCCGCTTGGATGAATGTCGAAAGCCCGCAGTCGTTGTTCGATGGCCTCGTCCACTTCTTCAGGCACGAAAAAACTGTGCGTACCGGCCAGCACGAAGGCATCGCCGCTGACCGCCCGATCCCAGGTGCCATCCTGCACGCGCCGATCAAGGATGTGATTGAAAATCCAGGAGCGCGCCGCGGAAAGAAAGATGCCGCGCAGGTGCTTGTCACGCAGCTTGCGTATACCGGCGAACAGATCGCGTGCGGCCTGGACGTTGCTCATACCGTGTCCGAATCGTTGTTCGCCGAAATAGTTGGGCACACCATTCGTGCGTATCGCTTGCAGACGTGTGTCCAGCGCGCCGGCGTCCCCCATGCAGTCACGCAGCACGATTCGAAAGCGGTTGGCCCGCAGCGCACCGGTACGCAGCTTCTGGCCGTGACGCTTCGCCTCCAGCAGGGTTACATTGCCTGGCAGTTCGGCGACCCAGTCGGGATCGGCCTTGCCCGGCAGATGCACGCCGAACCACTGGCTGGTCACGGCATGCCGATCCTTCAGGCCGGCATGGCTCACCGCACGACGCGGCACCTGGGCGATACGCGCCAGCATCCCGCCCAGCCGGTCGGTATTGATGCCCTGTTTGCGCAGATGCAGCCAGACGTGCTCGCCCTCCCCGTTCGGTTCATGGCCGAGCACTTCGTCCACCACGAAATCCTCGGGCGTGGTCCGCAGCCGGGCTTGAGTAATCGGCGGCAATCCGGTTAGATGGAACGGCCAAGTCTGGGTCATATCGTTATGCGAATCGTTAAGTTGTTGTTTGTGGCTGGCATGTTGTTTCTGCTCGCCGCCTGTTCGCAAAAGGCGCAATTGCAGAGGCTGGGCCCGGATGCCACCGTGCTCGCCTTCGGCGACAGCCTCACCTACGGCACCGGGGCTGCGCCCGGCCAATCATACCCTGCCCAGCTGGCGAGGCTGACCGGCCTCAAGGTCATCAATGCCGGCGTGCCAGGCGAGGTGACCGGCCAGGGTCTGGCCCGCCTGCCCGGCGTGCTGGAGCAAACCCGGCCCCAGCTGATGATCCTGATCGAGGGCGGCAACGATTTCCTGCGCCATCAGGACGAACAGCAGACCCAGGCGAACCTCGAACAAATGATCAAGCTCGCCCGCAAGCAAGGCGTGCAGATCGTCATGCTGGGCGTGCCGCGGCCGCGCGTGTTTCTCTCCAGCGCGCCGCTGTATGAACACATCGCCGATGCCACCGGCACCGTGCTGGACGACGACACCCTCCCGGATATCCTCGGCGATGCCAAACTCAAGTCCGACCCGGTACACCCGAACGCCGCCGGTTATCTGCGCTTGGCCGAGGCAGTACGCACTCTGCTTGCCGACCACGGCGCACTGCCGGAAAGCCACTGACCGGACGAGGATCATGGCCATGCGTATCTTGATATTGCTGTGTTGCATTTTGCTCGCGCCGGCCGGCGTGGCGGCGGAAAAAGCCGCGCCCGTCGTCCTGGCCTTCGGCGACAGCCTCACCTTCGGCAAAGGCGTGACGCCAAACGAGGCCTACCCCAAAGACCTGGCCAGAATCAGCGGCTGGCATGTCGTCAACGGCGGGATCTCGGGCGAAACGACCGCCGAAGGCCGCCAGCGCCTCCCCGGCCTGCTGGCGAAGGTCAAGCCCGACTACCTGGTGCTGATCGAGGGCGGCAATGACAGTCTGCACATGGTGCCGGTGGAGGAAACCCAGCGGAACCTGGTGGCCATGATCCGCATGGCGCAGCGTGCCGGCGTGCGGGTGGTGATGTTCGGCCTACCCGCCGCGGGGCTGGACCAGAGCAAGTTCTGGTTCGATCTGGCTGCCGCGCCCCAGTACATCAACGCAGCCCGCGCTACCGGTGTCGCCATCGACGTGCAGACGCTGCCCGTCCTCCTGCTGACGCCGTGGATGAAATCCGATCCCCTGCATCTGAACGCCCGCGGCTACCGCGAACTGGCCAAGGCGGCCTGGCAGCTGCTGGGGAATTCGAAACAATCGGGGCAGTTGATCCACACGGGGGATCAACCACCGCTCGGGCCGGTCGTGTCCCGTGAATCGGGGAACGCGATCTAAACCGATTCAGCGCGGCCGCGGCTTGTCGGCCACGTCGTCGCGCAGATAGACGGGCAGCGCATCCTCCGGCGCCACCGCATCGCCCTTGGCGAAAGCGGCCACCGCGAGGCGCATCAGGTAGCGGGCATCGGGCCAGATATCGGGTTGAACATCGATCAGGTTCATTTCCAGTCGCTGAGTCAGCACCTCGCGATAGGCGGCGAAACCGCTGCCGACACCGAGCCAGCGGCCGTCTTCCAAAGGCAGCACCTCGGGATGCACGACGGCTTCATCCCCCACCGCGTAGGCCAACCCTTCCGCGTCGCAGCAAAAATACCCGGCATACACCTCGCCCATGCGCGCATCGTTGGCCACCAGCACGCGCTCGGCGCCGAGGTTCTCGAAACTCTGCTGGGCAACCGAGGCCAGGGTGGAGACCGGCACGACGGGGACGTCGGCGGCCAGCGCCGCCCCCTGTACGATGCCGGCGGCGATGCGCAGTCCGGTGAACGCGCCGGGCCCGCGCCCGAAGGCCAGGGCATCCATGTCCGCCAGGGCCAGGCCGGCCTCGTCGAGCAGTTCCTGCATCATGGGCAGAATCAGCTGGGCGTGGCGGCGGGGCGCAATCTCGAACCGGGAGTGTACCTCACCGTCGAGCCACAGTGCGGCGGAGCAGGCCTCGGTGGCCGTCTCGATGCCCAGCAACTGCATCAGGCCACTTCCTGGCAGGCGGCGAGGAAGTCCAGCGCCTCGGCGCGGCGCCGGGTACGCGGGATTTCCGGCAGGCTGCGCAGAAACACACGCCCGTAGTGCTTGCCCGTGACGCGCGGATCGCACAGCACCAGCAGCCCCCGGTCGTTGACGTCGCGAATCAGCCGCCCTACTCCCTGCTTGAGTGCGATGGCGGCCTGCGGCACCTGGTATTCCATGAAGGGATTGCCGCCGCCGGCGCGAATCGCGTCCAGGCGCGCGCTGAGCACGGGATCGCCTGGCGAGGCGAACGGCAGTTTGTCGATGATGACCAGGCTCAGGGCCTGGCCGCGCACGTCCACCCCTTCCCAGAAACTGCTGGTGCCGAGCAGTACCGCGTTGCCCAGTTCGCGAAAACGCTCGATCAGCACGGCGCGCGGCGCCTCGCCCTGCACCAGCAGCGGATAATCCACACGCCCCTGCAGCCGCCCGGCGGCAGTGCGCAGGGCGCGGTAGCTGGTGAACAGCAGGAAACAGCGCCCGCCGTTGGCCTGGATCAGCGGGATCGCCTCCTCCACCACGGCGCGGGTATGGGCCTCGCTGTTCGGATCCGGCATGTCGGGCGGAAGGTACAGCAGCGCGTTGTTCTGGAAGTCGAACGGGCTGTCGAGCTGCAGCGTCTCGGTGTCGGTCACGCCCATGCGCTGACAGAAATGGTCGAAGCCGCCGTCCACCGTCAGGGTGGCGGAGGTGAACACCCAGGCGCAGTCGCGGCGCGCCATCTGTTGCTGGAACGGCGTGGCGATGTCCAGCGGCGTGCTGTGAATCACGAAACTGCGCGGGAAGGTCTCGAACCACTGGATGACGGCATCCTCCGGTTCCACCAGGGCGTGCAGGCGCGCCAGCGACTGAGTGGCGCGCCGGTAGCAGTTGGCCAGCCCCTTGCCGCGCTCGGCCACGCTGTCCAGCGCCGCGGTCAGGGTGGTCAGGTTGTCCTGCAAGGTCTGCAGCCCGTCCGCGATCTCACGCCGTTCGGTCATCGGCTGCCAGGCGGCGCGCTGTCCTTCCCGGCCCATCAGCAGCCGGAAATCGCGCGTCGCCTTTTCCAGGTCGGCTGCCAGGGTACGCAGCGCCGTCATGTCGTGCGCCTCGGCAATCTGCTCGGCGACGGTATCCTGGGCCAGATCCAGTAGCTGACGACTGCCGAGCGAGGTGCCGAAAAACTGGCTGGCGACCTCGGGCAGCTGGTGGGCCTCGTCGAGAATCACCGCCCCGGCCTCGGGCAGCAGCTCGCCGAAGCCGGTGTCCTTGAGCGACAGGTCGGCCATAAACAGATGATGGTTGATCACCACCAGCTCGGCCTCCTGCGCCTGGCGGCGCGCCTTGACCACGAAACAGGCGTCGTAGCGCGGGCATTCGCTGCCCAGGCAGTTGTCCACGGTAGAGGTGACGCGCGGCCACAGGGGACTGTCTTCCGGCACATCGGTGAACTCGACGATGTCGCCGCGTTCGCTGCGCCGCCCCCAGGACTGCATGCGCTGCAGCACTGCCGTGTGCTTCTGCGCCTGGGGGCGCGTGTCGTGCACGGCGGTCTCCAGACGGTGCAGGCACAGGTAGTTGGCCCGCCCTTTCAACAGCGCGGTGTTCACGTGCAGGTCGAGGGCGTCGAGCACCAGGGGCAGGTCCTTGAAAAACAGCTGATCCTGCAGGTTGCGGGTCCCCGTGGACAGGATCACCCGCTCCTCCGCCAGCAGGGCGGGTACCAGATAGGCGAAGGTCTTGCCGACCCCGGTGCCGGCCTCGACCACCAGCCGACCGCGTTTGCCCAATGCCGCATGCACGGCCTCGGCCATGTCCTGCTGTTCGGCGCGCGGCGCGAAGCCCGGCAGGAGCCGCGCAAAAGGGCCTTCCGCCCCGAGCAGCGTACGCGGGTCGTCCCTCACTGGGCGCCGAGTTCCCGGGCCTTGCGGCGGGCCGCCTCCGCCTGGGCGTTCAAGCCGCGCTTGGCGCGCGCCTGGGCGATCAGCGCCCAGTTCCGGGCCTGCAGTGCCCGGTCCTGGCCGGCCAGACTGTTGGAGCGATGCGCCAACGCCTCGGCCTGCTGCAACTGCCCCTGCTGCAAACGCAGCTTGGCGAGCTCGTGCCACAGATTGGCGTCGCGCGGCGCAATGCGCAGCGCGCGCTCCACGTTGGTGGCGGCCTCGTCGTATTGACCCGCCAGGGACTGACGCTCGGCCTCGTTGAGCAGGGCGACCACGGCGGGGTTCTGCTCACGTGCGGCCGAAGGCGACGGCGAAGAAAACGGTTGCGGGGGTGCCGGCTGCGGCGCGGTCTCGGCTGGCGGTTGCTGCTCGGGCGCCGGTGCCTGCGGTTCGAAGGGCTTGGGCGGACCCCCGGCACAGGCCGCGAGCAGAAGTGCGGCACAGGCCAACGGCAGAAGACGGACTATGGCGTTCATCGGTATCTACGACGGGCTGTCATGGGCTGAGGCCATTGTACCCGGCGCAGGCGGCGCTTACACCGAAGGACGCTGAATAATCACCCGGTTATTGCAGCAGGCCCTTGAACCAGCGGAAGGTCTTGCGGATGGTGCCGCTTACCCCGCCCCCGCAAGAGGAGAAGTCCTGCGGTGCAGAGCCCTGAATGAACGGCATCCACTGGGCATCGGCGCAGGATTCGTCCGCCAGCAGGCCATTGGTCGGGTCGATCAGCTTCCATTCCACGTTGTCCGGCTTGGGCGGATCGAGCGGCTGGGTGGAGATATCGGACATCAGGTCCGCCCACACGCGCAGCGCGCCGGTGGCACCGGTCAGACCGGTGGGCTGGTTGTCGTCGCGCCCGACCCAGACCACGGCGGTGTGCTGGCCGGAAAAACCGGCGAACCAGCTGTCGCGCAGGTCGTTGGTGGTGCCGGTCTTGCCGGCCACGCTTAGGTTGGGCAGCCAGGACTTCAGGGCCTGGGCCGTACCCTCCTGGGTGACCTCGTGCAGCGTGGCCTGGATCAGATAGTCGGTGGAGGCGTTGACGGCCTGCTCGACCGTCAGCGGATAGCGCTTCAGCACCTGCCCCTGCTGGTCCATCACCCGGCGCACGGCCTTGAGCGGCGTGCGGTAGCCCGAGGCGGCGATGGTCTGGTACATCTGCGCCACCTGCAGCGGCGACAGGTTGATCGAGCCGAGCAGGATGGCCGGATAGGCGGGAATGGTCTTGGTCACGCCCAGACGATGCAGGGTGTCGATGATATTGGGCAATCCGACCGCCAGCCCGAGACGCGCGGTCGGCACATTGTAGGAATGCACCAGCGCCTGCATCAGGGTGACCTGGCCGTGGTACTCGCGGCTGTAGTTCAGCGGCTGCCAGTCCTTGCCGTCCGGCTGGGGCACGCTGAGCGGCGAATCGTCGAGCAGGGTCGCGAGGGTGTAATCCTTGGGCTGGGCCAGCGCTGTGAGATACACCGCGGGCTTGACCAGCGAACCGATCGGACGCTGGATGTCCAGCGCACGATTGAAACCGGCGTAGCGCACGTCGCGCCCGCCCACCACGGCCAGCACCTCGCCGTTGTTGACCGAGGCCACGACCGCGGCGGCCTGCAATGTACCGCGCTTGACGCCGTGACCCGCCTCGACCTGCTTCAGGCCCTGATCCACCGCGTGTTCGGTGGCGATCTGCACCAGCGGATCGAGCGTGGTGAAGATGAACAGTCCGGCGCTGCGCAGCTCCTCCTCGCTGTAGTCGCGCTCCAGTTCGTTCTGCACCAGTTGCAGGAAAGCCGGGAACGGCGTCACCCCGGAAGGTGCTTCCTTCACCACGCCGAGTGGCCTGGACTCCGCCTCGTGGGCCTGAGCATCGGTAATCACGCCCTGCTGGGCCATGATCCTGAGCACCAGGTTACGGCGTGCCAAAGCACGCTTGGAATGCAGGCGCGGATCGTAATAGGAGGGACCGCGCACCAGGGCGATCAGCAGCGCCTGCTGAGACAGATCGAGCGCGCTGACCGGCTTTTCGAAATAGAACTCGCTGGCCAGACCCACCCCGTGGATGGAACGCTGGCCGTCCTGACCCAGGTAGACCTCGTTCATGAAGGTCTCCATGATCTCGTCTTTGCTGTAATGCGCGGTGAGCAACAGCGCCATCACCGCTTCGTTGGCCTTGCGCCAGACGGTACGGCGATTGGTCAGGAACAGGTTTTTCACCAGCTGCTGGGTGAGCGTGCTGCCGCCTTCCACGATGCGCCCGGCGCGGATATCTGCAATCAGC
The DNA here is from genome assembly GCA_037388465.1 of Gammaproteobacteria bacterium. NCBI lineage: Bacteria > Pseudomonadati > Pseudomonadota > Gammaproteobacteria > Gammaproteobacteria bacterium. Next base: position 10,770 of record JARRKE010000022.1, on the reverse strand, counting down.
GCGCGAGCGATGGAGCGGAAATCCAGGCCGATGTTGCTGTAGAAGGTGCGGTCCTCGACCGACACCAGCCCTTTCACCATGGTCGGTGGAATCTTGTCCAGACGCACCAGGATGCGATCTTCGTTATGGCGCGGGTAGATGTTGGCGATCAGCAGCGGGCTGAGCCGGGCCAGCGCGATGTTCTGCCCGCTTTTCAGGTCGCGCACGGAAACGACGTGATCGCCGCTGAAATCGACGTCCAGCTCGCGGGAGGGTTCTTCGTCGCTGGCGAACTGGAAGCCCCGGGTATGCACCCGGAACTCGCTGCCGCGGCGCTGGTAGGTGCCCCGTTCGGTAATCCGTGCGGCCGGTTTGAAGTGCAGCAGGCGCAGGCCTTCCTCGAAATCCGCCGGCTTGAGTTCCAGCCCCGGATACAGCTCCATCGGACTGGCGAACACGCGTGCGGGCAGTTCCCAGCGGCGCCCTTCGAAACGGCTGGTGACGATGGTATTGAGGACCAGGACGTATACGACGAGGAGCACCAGCCCCACGCCGCCCGCATATGGCCACCAGCGGCGGCGCTGCACCGTCCCGCGCCGGCGCTTGGGACTGGCTTTTTTCCTGGTGCTGCGTCTGCTACGGCGTGCCATCGATAATCAGGCGAGAAGGCTCGAACGGTCGGGGCCGCCATGCGCGCCAACACGCACGGTTTGGCCTGCAGGGGTGAAGTTCATTATCCTTGCGGTCCCATCACGATGCGGATGAGGCGGGCATTGTTGCCTGTCGCCCCGCAAAAGTCCATGACCACCGCAAGGGGGACGATTCATTCCCATGCCTGACAGCCTCGAAATCCATCAAAAGCTCGCCAAGGCCCTGCACGATCCGCAGCGCTACCCGCACCCCGTCGCCAAGGTGGAAGAGATCCAGACCCACATCTCCACCGTACTGCTCACCGGCGACTACGCCTACAAGATCAAGAAACCGCTCGACTTCGGCTTTCTCAACTTCACCAGCCTGGCCGACCGCAAGCATTTCTGCGAAGAGGAAATCCGCCTCAACCGCCGTCTCGCGCCCCAGCTGTACCTGGACGTGGTGGCCGTCACCGGCAGCCCGGAGGCACCGGAGCTGAACGGCGCGGGCGAGCCCTTCGAATACATGGTGCGCATGCGTCAGTTCGATCAGGAGGGTCTGCTCAACAATGTGCTGGCGCGGGGCGAATTGAGCGCCGACATGATTGACGAGATCGCCCGCCGCATGGCCGCCTTTCATACCGAAGCCGCCGTTTCCGGCCCGGATGCCCCCTTCGGCACCGCCGACATGGTGGTCGCGCCGATGCGCCAGAACTTCGAACAACTGCGCCCGCTGCTTCAGGACGCCGATCGCCTGGCTCAGCTCGAGCGGATCGAGGCATGGACCGAGTCCGAATTCGACCGTCTCAAGCCGCTGCTCGACGCTCGCAAGCTGGGCGGCTTCATCCGCGAGTGCCACGGCGACATGCATCTCGGCAACATGGCATTGGTCAACGGCGAGATCGACATCTTCGACGGCATCGAATTCAACGATTCGTTCCGCTGGATCGATGTCATGAGCGAACTCGCCTTCCTGGTCATGGACCTGGACGACCGCGGCCAGCACGGCTTCGCCAGCCGGGTGCGCAACCTCTACCTGCAAGCCAGTGGCGATTACGCCGGCCTGCCGCTGCTGCGTTTTTATCAGGTCTATCGCGCCATGGTGCGTGCCAAGGTCTCCAGCCTGCGTCTCGCGCAGCCCGACCTCAGCGACCAGGAACGCGCCAGCACCCTGCGTGCCTATCAAAGCTACGCCGACCTGGCGGAACGCTATACCAGCGAAAGCGCCGACGGATTGATCATCACCCACGGCTTCTCCGGCTCCGGCAAGAGCACCTACAGCCAGCAGCTGGTCGACGAACTCGGCGCCATCCGCCTGCGCTCCGACGTCGAACGCAAGCGCTTGCACGACCTGGACGAACAGGCACGCACCAAATCCGGTATCGCACAGGGACTCTACGCCCCCGAAGCCACGGCCCGCGTCTACGAACATCTGTCCGAACTGGCGCGCGCCATCATCGATGCCGGCTACGTCTGCGTGGTGGATGCCACCTTCCTCAAGCAGGCGCAGCGAGCGCCGTTCCGCGACCTGGCACGGGAAATCGGCACGGGCTTCACCATCCTCGACCTGCAGGCCGACGAAGCCCGGCTCAGCGCCAACATCCGCGCCCGTGAGCGCGAGGGCGGCGATGCCTCCGAGGCCGATCTCGAAGTGCTGCGCCATCAGCTCGCCAACCACGATCCGCTCGCGGCCGACGAACCGTCGATCCAGGTTCAGGTGGGCGACCCGTTGCCGCTGGATTCCATCCGACAGGTCCTCGGCCTGCCGAGCGGAGCGGATCAACAGACCGCCCTGGCCTGAGCGCATGAAACCCCGTCTGGCCGTCGCGCTCTGCCTCACCCTGGTGTGGGGCGGTGCGCGGGCAGACGTTTCCATCACCTACCGTCACGGCAGCGAGCCCGCTTCGCGCATCGACATCCATAACGATCGGCTGCGGCTGACCAGTCGGGACGCCCAGGGTCAGCGCCAGATCATCCTGTTCGATGCCGGCAAACGACAACTGACCGTGCTCGACCCGGCACGCAAGACCTATCTCGAACTGGACGAGGCGACGCTGGCCCGCCAGATGGCGGCGCTCAAACAAATGCGATCCCAGATGCGTGCGTTGATGAAAGCGCAGATCGCCAAACTGCCACCCGAACAGCGCGAACAGGCGGAAGCCCGCCTGCAGCAGCAACAGGCATCGACTGCGGACAAAGAGCCCGACATCACCCTGCACCAGCTTTCCAAACGCAATCGCCTGCTCGGGGTCTCCTGTCGCGAGCTCGAGGTGCATTACGACGGTAAGCCCAAAAGCCGTGTCTGTCTGGCCAGCGCAAAAAATGCCGGATTGACACCGAGCGATGCAGCGACGCTGCAAGGGCTGTATGTCTTTCTCGAACACCTGCAGGCCAGTGCGATGCACAACCTCGCCGGCCCCACCCGGACTGCAGCGCCGCCGCAACTCATGAAGCGCCTGAACGGCGTGGCCATGCGTATTCAGCCCCTGCCGCAAGGGGAAGCGACGCATGTCGTCAAACTCGAACATCAGCCTCTGCCGGCGGATACGTTTGTCATTCCCGAAGGGTATACGTCGCTCAGGATTCCGGGATTGCCTGGTAACTGATAGTGAGGGGTGAGGGGTGAAGGGTGAGGTGGATACTGATGCGTGTTCGCCATATCCGTAGCGCGGAGCTAATTAAATAGTTGGGTAATATTGTTATGCCCGCTGAATCCATGATTGAACAGGCAAGAGGAATTGTTTCGCACGCTATTGAGTTGGGATTTTCTTTTCTAGCGTCAATTAATGCGTGCGAGTCCATTTCTTTGTTCGCCCAAAGAAATGGACGAAAGAAATGCGCCCCCACCGCCTTGGCCTTCGGCTGCCCTCACAACCGCTGACTTGCGACGGGCACGGTTCGACACGACGTCCTGTCGTGACGAACCTCAGCCCGGCGTCCATGCCGGGCTGACCCTGCCAAGCCACCGGCTGCTCGGCAAGGCGGAACGGGGTTTTTGGTGAGGTGTGAGAAGTCAGGGGTGAGGCGCACGGATGCGCCGAACAACATGAACTCGCGCAGTGCGCCATGCGTTAGATAAAAACTCCCAACCACAAAACGCGCGAAACCATTCCACGAACATTTCCAACAGTGTTCAAAGGTGTCGCCCCTGCCGCCCAAACAGATTCAATACTCAAATTAACAATGTGACGTAATCACCTGTTTGTGCTAGCTTTTTACCCATGGTGAATATAAAGCCACCGGTTCTGCTCCTGACCCTGGCCATTGCCGCCGGACTGGGTGGCTGCGCCGGCACGCCCACGCGTCCGGCTACGCACGATTGGCGTGATGCCGGTTACCCGGTAACGCCGAAAAGACAGGAAGTGGTCCACGTCGCCAAATCGATGCTGGGCCATCGCTATCTCTACGGTGGCGACACGCCCAGAGAGGGTTTCGACTGCAGCGGCCTGGTGTTCTACAGCTACGAGCGGGCGGGCATCAATGTCCCACGCACCGCGTATCAGCAGCTCAAGCATTCCCGCAAGGTAGGCTTTTATGACCTGCGCCCCGGAGACCTGCTCTTTTTCCAGTTCCACGGGCGGCCCAGTCACGTGGGCATTTACATAGGCGACGGCAGTTTCATCCACGCGCCCAAGACGGGCGGACGGGTGTCGCGCGCCTCGCTGGAAAATCCCTATTGGAGCGAACACCTGGTGCGCGCCGGAAACTATTTCTGATTCCCGGCGCGCACCGAGGCGTCATCGGGCCCGGATCTACAACGCCGCCTGCGGCGTGGAACCGAACCGGTTCGCCAGGGCATCGACCAGCGGTCGCATGAAAAACCGCGTCTGCGGTATCACGTCCACCCGCACGCCGTAGCTCTTGAGATACTCGCCGACGACCGGCCCGATGGCGGCAACCAGAATCTTCTTGAAGGCCTTGCGCAGACGTTCGGTCTGACCGTTGGATTCTGCCACCGAGAACAACCGCCGCACCTGCGGCTGGCTGGTGAAGGCAATCGCGTCCACGTCCCCGTCGGCGAGCTTCTCGATCAGGGCCATCACGTAGTCGTCCTCCAATGCCGTGGTATAGATGTAAGGCGCCACGGGCACCGGCTGCAGATCGCGTTCGCGCAGGGCGTTCTGCAACGGCAGGTTGGGTTCGGAACCGTATAGCTGCAGACCGACGTAAGGCGTCGCGAACTCGAGTTCCGCCAGGGTTTCGATCACGCCCGCCGAGGTCGGCTGCACAGAAACAACGTCGCTTTGCAGACCAAGCTCGCGCAGCACGCGCCCCGGTTTTGGCCCGCGCGAGATCTTGCGCACCCGCGCCAGTTTTTTCACGAACGGCTCGCGCATGCGCATGCGCTCGCTGGCAGCCAGCAAACGCTTCAAGCCTTCGCCGGTCAACAAAATGAAATCCTGCAACTGGTCGTCGCCGACAAAGCGTTGCAACCACTCGTGCACGTGATCCTGATCGGGCGTGTCCAGAATGGAAACCAGCGGGCAGCGGATCACTTTCGCCCCCCGCCGTTCCAACAGCCCGGCCAGCACATCCAACTGGCGCGCCTCAGGCAGGGCCACGCAACGTCCTGTGAATGAAACTCCGTCATCTGTATTCATGCCACTTCACTCCTGTCAGTGACCCGGTCCCTGCGATGGCATTGCGGCGGAAACACCTCCGCACCGCCTTCCTCTCCTGAAAACCAATGCAGACTCTCATGCAGCCGTACCACTTCACCGACTATCAGCAAACTCGGCGAAGCCACACCGAGGTGCTTCACCTTCTCGTAAAGATCCGACAACGACCCGACATACACGCGATGGTTGGGTGTCGTCCCCTGTTCGACCAGCGCGGCGGGCAGGTCGGCACGCAAACCGTGCTCGACCAGCTTTGCGCAGATCTCGTTCAGATTCGTCAGGCCCATGTAAAACACCAGGGTCTGGCGTTCACGCGCCAACTGCGCCCAGTCCAGATCGAGCCGCCCGTTTCGGGTGTGGCCGGTCACGAAACGAACCGACTGGGCGTAATCGCGATGCGTGAGCGGAATGCCGGAATATGCCGCGCACCCCGTGGCGGCGGTAATGCCGGGCACCACCTGGAACGGTATGCCCTGCTCCGCCAACAGCGTGATTTCCTCGCCGCCGCGGCCGAATACGAACGGGTCGCCGCCCTTGAGGCGCGCCACCTTTTTCCCCTGCGTGGCTAAATCCGCGAGCAGTTGGGATATATCCGACTGCGGCAGGCTGTGATCGTTGCGCCGCTTGCCGACATAAACGCGCTCCGCCTCGCGCCGGGCCAGATCGACGATCGCCTCGGGTACCAGGCGGTCGTACACCACCACGTCGGCCTTTTGCAGCAGACGCAGTGCCTTGAAGGTCAGAAGATCCGGATCGCCCGGCCCGGCGCCGATGAGATACACCTCGCCGCCGCTGTCACCGTTTCCTGCCTCGATCTGGTGCTTGAGCATGCGTTCTGCTTCATGCCAGTGCCCTGCCAGTGCGGCCTCGGCAACGTGGCCCTCCAACGTCTGTTCCCAAAATAATCTGCGTGCACGGATCGTGCCGAAACGCCGTTTGACGGCCGCACGGTAGCGCCCCACCAGTTCGGCCAGTCGTCCGTAGGCCGCGGGGATGCTGCTCTCCAGGCGGTTGCGCAGAATGCGAGTGAGCACGGGGGCCGCACCGCCGGAGGAGATCGCAATGGTGACCGGCGCGCGGTCCACGATGGCTGGGAAAATGAAACTGCACAGCCCGGGCTCGTCCACCACGTTCACCGGCAGGCCGCGTTCACACGCCTTCTGGTACACCCAGCGGTTGACTAGCGGACTGTCAGTGGCGGCGACCACCAGCGCGCAATTGTCGAGATGCTGTGTGGTGAATACACCGGGGTAATGGGTCACCCGGCCATTGGCGGCGAGTTCGGCCACTCCTGTGCCCAGGCGCGGTGCAACCACGCGCACCCGGGCACCGGCCTTGAGCAGCAGGTCGATCTTGCGCAGCGCCACCGTCCCGCCGCCCACGACCAGGCAGGTACGGTTCTCCAGATGCATAAAGATGGGCAGATGTTTCATTTCACAGCCTCGTCGATGGCGTTGCAGGTCATGGCGTCGGCCTAGGCACCGCTTGCCGCGCGGGCCAGGATCTCGCGCAGTTCGGGTACGCAGGAGCCGCAGTTGGTGCCCGCCTTGAGCGCGGCGCCGATCTGTTCGGGCTTGACCAGCCCCTGGTTTTTGATCGCATCCAGAATCGTGTTCAGGCCGACGTTGAAACACGAACACACCGTGCGCCCCTGATCGGGCATGCCGCCGCGCGCCTTGCCGACCAGCAGGCTCATGCGGGCCATGTCATCGATGTGATCCTCGGCGAACAACTGGCCCAGCCAGGTCCGCTCCGGCAGCCCCCAGTCCGGGGCGACGAACAACACCATTTCCAAGCGCCCGTGCTGCAGGCGCGCGGCACGATAGCGGCCGGTAGCGGGGTCGGCGTATTCCAGCCATTCGCCCGGCCCGAGCAGATGCTCCTGCACCCATACTCCCCAGTCCGGCGGCGGGCTTTCGCCCGCCAGCTCGTGGCGCCAGTGCTCGACGCCGCGAATGGAAACGCAGTAATCGGCGAAACCGAGTTCGAGTGGCCGACGGGAAAGAATGAAGCCGTGCCACTGCGCGTTGAACGGTTCGATATGCGCCACGCCGTGTTTGGATTCGGGCTGCCCGGAAACGGGATCGGTGTGCGCGGCAACCAGGCTGTCCACCCGCGCGCAGCATGCGTTGGCATCGCTCCAGTGCATGGGCACGAAGACCGAGCCCGGTCGCTGGTCGGTATCCACCTTCACCCTGGCCAGCAGCCGCCCGTGCGGACTGCTCAGCCTGGCGAGCCCGTCCTGTTGCACCCGAAAGCGCGCCGCATCCGCAGGATGGATCTGCACGAAGGGCTCCGGTGTGTGGGTCGTCAGACGCGCGCTTTTTGCCGTGCGCGTCATGGTGTGCCACTGGTCGCGGATGCGTCCCGTATTCAACACCAGCGGGTAGGCATGATCGACGGTCTGCATCGGCGGACGCGGCGTGACCGCGATCAGCCGGGCGCGTCCGCTGTCGGTATAAAAACGGCCGTCGGCGAACAGGCGCTGGCGTCCCCGGCCAGCATTATCCAGCGGCCACTGCATCGGTTCGAATGCCCCGTAGGCGGCATCGCTCAGATCCTGCACCGGCCCCAGGTCCAGGTCACGCGAACCCGCGTTGTCTAGCGCGGTCAGCGCGGCGAACTCGCGCAACACCGCGGCGGGGTGTTCGTAAGGAAAGGCGTCGGCAAATCCCATACGCCGCGCCACCTGCGTGACGATCCACCAGTCGGGACGCGCCTCGCCCAACGGCGCCATAAACGCGCGCTGGCGCGACAGGCGTCGCTCGGAGTTGGTTACCGTGCCGTCCTTTTCGCCCCAGCCGGCGGCCGGCAGCAGAACATGCGCCAGTTCGGAAGTATCGGTGGGATGCACGCAATCCGAGACCACCACCAGTTCGCAATCGCGCAACGCCGCCCGCACCCGGTCGGCCTCGGGCAGGCTCACGGCGGGATTGGTGGCCATGATCCACACGGCCTTGATATCGCCGCGCTCGATGGCCTGAAACAGCTCCACGGCCTTCAGGCCGGGACGCCCGGCCGGCCGTGGTGCGTTCCAGAAACGCGCGACGCGTGACAGGCTTTCGGCGTCGAAATCCATGTGCGCGGCAAGCTGATTGGCCAGACCGCCGACCTCGCGCCCGCCCATGGCATTCGGCTGGCCGGTGATCGAAAACGGTCCCATGCCGGCGCGGCCGATGCGGCCGCTGGCCAGGTGCACGTTGATAATGGCGTTGCCCTTGTCCACGCCGCTGCTGGACTGGTTCACGCCCTGCGACCAGAGCGTGACGGTGCGTTCCGTTTGCGCAAACCATTCGTAAAAGCGCGCGACCTCGGCCTCGCTCAATTCGCAGGCCTGCGCCACGGCCGCGATATCGGGCGCCGAGCCGTTTGCAACGGCCAGCGCCTCATCAAGACCCTCTGTATGACGCTCGATGAATTCGAGATCGAGGCCGTCATGGCGTTGCAGGTAACCGAGCAGGCCGTTGAACAGGAACGCGTCGCTGCCGGGTTTGAGCGCCAGATGCAGGTCGGCGATATCGCAGGTCGCCGTACGGCGCGGATCGAGCACCATCACCCGCATGACCGGACGTTGGCGCTTGGCGGCCGCCATGCGCTGGTACAGCACGGGATGCGTCCAGGCCGTGTTCGACCCGACCAGCACCACCAGGTCGGCCTGCTCCAGGTCCTCATAGCACACCGGCACCGTGTCGCTGCCGAAGGCGCGCTTGTGCGCCGCCACGGCCGAGGACATGCAAAGCCGGGAGTTGGTGTCGATGTTGGCCGAGCCGATGAAGCCCTTCATCAGCTTGTTGGCCACGTAATAATCCTCGGTCAGCAACTGGCCGGAAACATAAAACGCAACCGCGTCGGGTCCGTGTTCGTCGATAACGCGTTTGAAGCCGTCGGCGACCGCAGCCAGTGCGGTATCCCAGTCCACCGTCCTGCCGTCGACCATCGGCTGCAACAACCGCCCTTCCGCGTCCAGCGTCTCGCCCAGAGCCGCGCCCTTGGAACACAGACGTCCGAAATTGGCGGGATGTTCGGGATCGCCGCTCACCTTGATGCGTTCGCCGTCGCGGGTGACCAGCACCCCGCAGCCGACGCCGCAATACGGACAGGTTGTGCGAACCGCTTCAGGCATTAACCACCTGCGCCTCGCTTTCCAGGCACAACATCACCACGCCGTCTTCGACGCGCACGGGAAAACCCTGTGCGCAGCCTTCGTCCGGCGGCACCGCACAACCCGATTCCAGTTCCAGCACCCAGTTGTGCAGCGGACAGGTGACGCGCCGGCCATGCACGATCCCCTGCGACAACGGACCGCCCTTGTGCGGACACTGGTCGCGCAGTGCGAACACCTCGTCGTGGGCATTGCGGAACACGGCGATGTCGCCGTCGGACGTACGCACCAGGCGCGATCCCAGTTGCGGGATATCGGTCAGCTTGCCGATCGTGATCCAGTTCATCTCATTTGCCCCCACTGCCATTCATGCTTGACGCCATGCATCTCAAACCACCTCCTTGAGCGGGATGTATTCGTGCGCATCCACACCTTCGGCACGCGCCTTCCAGGGATCGATTTGCGCAAACTGCTGGGCGTACATGAACCGTTCGAACAGCGCCTTGCGCCCCACCTCGTCCTCGACGACGTGCTGTTTGATGTGGCTCAGCCCGACGCGCTCCAGCCAGGGCGCGGTGCGTTCCAGATAGCGCGCCTCCTCGCGGTACAGCTGCATGAAGGCGCCGGTGTATTCCATCACCTCCTCTGGCGTGGCCACCTTGCACAGGAAGTCGGTGGCACGCACCTTCACGCCGCCATTACCGCCCACGTGCAATTCGTAACCGGAATCCACGCACACCACGCCCAGGTCCTTGATGGTCGCCTCGGCGCAATTGCGCGGGCAGCCGGACACCGCCATCTTGAACTTGTGCGGCGTCCACGAACCCCAGGTAAGTTTTTCCAGTTCGATGCCGAGACCGGTGGAATCCTGCGTACCGAACCGGCACCACTCCTTGCCCACGCAGGTCTTCACCGTGCGCAGCGCCTTGCCGTAGGCATGGCCGGACACGAATCCGGCGCGCGACAAATCGCCCCAGATGCCCGGCAGGTCTTCTTTTTTCACACCCAGCAGGTCGATGCGCTGGCCGCCGGTGAACTTCACCGTGGGCACGGCATACTTTTCAGCCACCTCGGCGATGGCGCGCAGTTCCTGCGGCGTGGTGACGCCGCCCCAGATGCGCGGCACCACGGAATAGGTGCCGTCCTTCTGGATGTTTGCGTGCACGCGTTCGTTGATGAACCTGGACTGGTTGTCGTCCCGGTATTCACCGGGCCAGGTCGACAGCAGGTAGTAATTGAGTGCGGGGCGGCAGCTGTGACAGCCGTTTTCCGTTTTCCATTCCAGCGCGCCGAATACGGCAGGCATGTCCTTCAAATGCTGCTTGCGGATCGCCTCGCGCACCTCGTCGTGGGTGTACTCGGTGCAGCCGCACATCGGCTTGCGCGACGGGCTGGCGGAATAATCGCCGCCCAATGTGGAAGCCAGCAGCGACTCCACCAG
>JARRKE010000021.1 GCA_037388465.1 Gammaproteobacteria bacterium | reverse complement strand
CCGGTGCAGACCGCGAGCATCGCCGCCTGGCGCGACGAGGATCACGTGCGTGAAAACCGGGAGCATTACCGGAAAAAATTCCAGGCCGTGGTCGACGTCCTGGCTCCGGTGCTCGACGTCCAACACCCGGACGCCGGTTTCTATCTCTGGCCCAGGACGCCGGTGGATGACGAGCGCTTCGCCAAAGAGCTGTTCGCCTCGCAGAACGTCACCGTCCTGCCGGGCAGTTACCTGTCGCGCGCTGTCAACGGACACAACCCCGGCGAGCGCCGTGTGCGCATGGCGCTGGTGGCGCCGCTGGGAGAATGCATCGAGGCCGCCGAACGGATCCGCGCCTACGTCGAAACCCTATAACCGATCACCTATTCATCAGGAGCAAATCGATGAACGACATCCAATCCATCATCGAAGAAGCCTTCGAGCGCCGCGCCGAGATCACCCCGCGCAATGTGGAAAGCCACGTGCGTGACGCCGTGCTCGAAGCCATCGAACGCCTCGACAAGGGCGAGGCACGCGTCGCCGAAAAGCAGGGCGGCGACTGGGTCGTCAACGAATGGCTGAAAAAGGCCGTGCTGCTGTCCTTCCGCATCGAGGACAACGACTTCATCAAGGGCGGCTTCACCAATTATTACGACAAGGTGCCTTCGAAGTACGCCGACATGAACTCGCGCGAATTCCGCGAGGGCGGCGTGCGTGTGGTGCCGCCGGCCACCGCGCGCAAGGGCGCATACATCGCCCCCAGCGTGGTGCTCATGCCCTCCTACGTCAACATCGGGGCCTACGTGGACAGTGGCACCATGGTCGACACCTGGGCCACGGTCGGTTCCTGTGCTCAGGTCGGCAAGAACGTGCATCTGTCCGGCGGCGTGGGCATCGGCGGCGTGCTGGAGCCGCTGCAGGCGGCCCCCACCATCATCGAGGACAACTGCTTCATCGGCGCCCGCTCCGAGATCGTGGAAGGCGTCATCGTCGAGGAAGGCGCCGTCATCTCCATGGGCGTGTACATCGGCCAGAGCACCAAGATCTACGACCGCGAAAGCGGCGAGGTGCTGTACGGCCGCGTCCCCGCCGGTGCCGTGGTGGTGCCCGGCAATCTGCCCTCCAAGGACGGCAAGTACAGCCTCTACTGCGCGGTAATCGTCAAGCGCGTCGACGAGAAGACCCGCTCCAAGGTCGGCATCAACGAACTGCTGCGAGACATTTGAGGTCGTGAGGCGTGAGGGGAAGAGCGTGAGGAGCCAGGCGTCACGCGATATCCTCGCCTCACACCTTATCCCTCACGTACACCCATGATTACTCTCTACGGCATCAAGAACTGCGACACGGTCAAGAAAACGCGCCGCTGGCTCGAAGCGCATGGCGTGGATTACCGTTTCCACGATTTTCGGGCCGACGGTCTGGAGCAAAAGCAACTGCAGCGCTGGGCGGATCAGGTCGGCTGGGAAACCCTGCTCAATCGCCGGGGTACGACCTGGCGCCAGTTGCCTGAGACCGAACGCGCCGACCTCGACGCGGCACGCGCCACCAAGCTCATGCTGAAGCATCCGACGTTGATCAAGCGGCCGGTTCTGGAAGACGGTGACGACGTGTCGGTTGGATTCGCAGAGAAAAACTACCAGGACCGCTTCGGCGCATGATCCGGATCGATCATCTCGATCACTGCGTACTGACGGTAAACAATCTGGATATCACCTGCGATTTTTATCGCCGGGCATTGGGCATGGAGGTCATCACCTTCGGGCAGGACCGCAAGGCGCTGCGCTTCGGGGACCAGAAGATCAATCTGCATCAGGCAGGTGCCGAACTGAGTCCACATGCCGCACATCCGATGCCGGGCAGCGCCGATCTGTGCTTTATCTGCAGCACCCCGCTGGCCGAAATCGAGGCGCATCTGCGCGCATGTGGCATACCCATCGAAGAAGGTCCGGTGGACCGTACCGGCGCAACCGGACCGATCCGTTCACTTTACCTGCGCGATCCGGATAGAAATCTCATCGAACTTGCCAACCTGATCGCCTGATACCCTGCCGTAACGGCAGCTTCGCCGCCTTTGCGCCGCGCCAATCTCCTCACATCCCGACCCCTGTGGCACAATGCCTTCCCATGTCCAAGACACTTGAACTCGCCCAGGATCTGATCGCCCGCCCTTCCGTCACGCCGACGGATGAAGGTTGCCAGCAACTGCTCGCACAACGCCTGGCGCCGCTGGGTTTTGCAGCCGAGCATCTGCGCTTTGGCGAGGTCGACAACCTTTGGCTGCGCCGCGGACAGGAAGGTCCGCTGTTTTGTTTCGCCGGACATACCGATGTCGTGCCCACCGGCCCGGAGGAGCGCTGGCAGACGCCGCCCTTCGAACCGCAGGTTCGCGATGGGATGCTGCACGGGCGTGGCGCAGCCGACATGAAGGGCTCCATCGCCGCCATGGTGACCGCCATCGAGGACTTCGTGGCCGCGCATCCCGGGCATCGCGGTTCCATCGCCCTGCTGATCACCAGCGACGAGGAAGGCCCTGCCGTCGATGGCACGGTCAAGGTCGTAGAGACACTGCAGCAGCGCGGCGAACACATCCACTGGTGTCTGGTGGGCGAACCGTCCAGCACCGAGCAGGTCGGTGACGTCATCAAAAACGGCCGCCGCGGCTCGCTGTCGGGTCTGCTGACGGTGTACGGTCAGCAGGGTCATATCGCCTACCCGCATCTGGCGCAGAATCCCATTCACCTGTTCGCACCGGCGCTGGCCGAACTGACCGCCGCTGAATGGGATCGCGGCAACGACTTCTTCCCGCCCACCAGTTTCCAGTTCTCCAACCTGAACAGCGGCACCGGCGCCAGCAACGTCATCCCCGGCACGCTCGACGCATGGTTCAATTTCCGCTATTCGACGGAAACCACCGCCGATGTTCTCAAGCAACGCGTGCACGAGATTCTGAACCGGCATGGGTTGCGCTACGATCTGGAATGGCAGCTGTCCGGAGAGCCCTTTCTGACGGCGCAAGGGGAACTGATCGACGCGGCGCGGCGCGCCATCAGAGAAAGCACCGGGCGGGAAACCGAACTGTCGACGGCGGGCGGCACCTCAGACGGCCGCTTTATCGCCCCCACCGGTGCGCAGGTCGTCGAGCTCGGCCCGGTCAACGCCACCATCCACAAAATTGATGAGCACGTTTCGGTCGCCGATCTCGACCAGCTTGCCGTAATCTATCGGCGCGTGCTCGAACACCTGCTCGCCTGAACGGCCGGCTCCCCTGATTCAGCGCTGTCGACGACGGGCCATCACCAGGCCGTAGCCGATACCGTTGATGACGATCACCGCGATGCCCAGAATTAATTGCGTTTCGTGCGCAAGGCCGGGCGGATAGATCAACGGCACGATGTAGTGCTCGATGAATCCGCCCGAGTAACCGCTTTCGCCGCCCAGGGCACGGAAGTGATTTTCCAGCGGCGTCAGCGGGCAGATCCAGCCCGACCATTCGATCAGCACACCCCATACTGCAGCGGGAACGTGCAGCCACGCCAGCTTCGGCCAGCGCACGACCAGCAACGCACCGAGCACGACGAACACGATAAAGCCCAGGTGGATCAGCACCAGTAGATCGGACAGGATCTTGTATGCCATCGTTGGGCGATCCGGGGTTGGCTTTGTGGGACAGGCCGATATCGCTAAAGCCGCATCAGGAAACCTCGCCCGTCATTTTACGAACAGGGCGATGGACTCCACATGCGCGGTGTGCGGAAACATGTCCATGACACCGGCGCGTTCCAGCGTATAGCCGAACTCATTGACCAGCATGGCGGCATCGCGCGCCAGTGTGGCGGGATTGCAGGAAACGTACACAATCCGGGTCGCCCCCAGCTTCCCGAAGTGCGCGATCACTTCCTGTGCACCCGAACGCGGGGGATCGAGCAGGATCTTGTCATACTTGCACTTGAGCCAGGGTGCCCCCTTCAATTCGCCGCCCAGATCGGCGGCCACATGCGCCACATTGTGTATGTCGTTGTTCAGCGCGCTTTGATCACCGCGCTTGACCATGACGGTATCCACCTCCACCGCCGTCACATGTGCACAGTGGCGCGCCAAAGGCAGGGTGAAATTTCCCAGACCGCTGAACAGCTCAAGCACCTGGTCGGTCGCATTCAGTTCGAGCAGCATTAGGGCGCGATTCACCATATTGTGATTGATCGCGGCATTGACCTGAATGAAATCGGAAGGCCCGAAATCGATGGTCACGTCGTGTTCGGGATGGCGGTAATACAGACGTTGGGATTCGGGCCAGAGCGGCACGATGCTGTCCGGTCCAGCCGACTGCAGCGCCACCTGCAGGCCGGTCTCACGCGCGAAATCGGCCAGCCGTGCACGGTCCGCTTCGCCGAGCGGATCCAGATGACGAAACACCAGGGTCACCGCCTCGTCACCGGCCGCCACCTCGATCTGCGGTATGCGTTCCCGCGCGTCGAGTTCGCCGATCAGCGCGCCCAGCTGCTCCAACCGCTCGCCCACTGCAGGATGCAAAACCTCGCAGCGATGAAGGTCGGCCAGATAACGGCTCTGCCGTTCCCGAAAGCCGACCAGCACACGGCCCTTTTTGGGTACGTACTTCACCCCGAGGCGCGCCTTACGCCGATAGCCCCACACCGGACCGGTCAGCGGCGGATCGATCATCCCGGCCTCGACCTTGCCGATGTGCCACAGGGCATCGGTCAATACCTGCTGTTTGGCCGCGATCTGCGCCTCGGGTGCCATGTGCTGCAGGCTGCAGCCGCCGCACACACCAAAGTGTTCACAGTGCGGCACAATCCGGTCCGGCGAAGGCTCGATGACCTCCTCGACCACCCCTTCGTCGTATTGGCGGTGACGGCCGGTGTATTTGAAACGAACGGTTTCCGCAGGCAGAGCGCCATGGATGAATACGGCCTTGCCTTCCAGATGCGTGACACCACGCCCATCCTGGGCCAGGGATTCGATACGGGCTTCAACCGGCTCGGCCGGCAGCCGTGACTTGCGTGCGGCCATGATCAGGCAGCAGCACCGGCCTGCCAGGCCTCGGCAAAGGCGGTGAGGTGCGGCAGACCGGACGACTCCAGCGTGTTGCGCACCAGGTCGCATTCCGACTCGTAAGCCGCCGCGGTGAGACGGCCGCGCATCAGTTCGAAGCGCAGATAGACCAGATAGGTATTGAGTACGTCGGTTTCGCAGTAATTGCGAATGCCGGCGATATCGCCCGCCTGGTAGGCGTCCCAGACCTTGGCGCCGCTCATGCCCATCTTGCCGGGAAAACCGAGCATGGTGGCCACTTCGTCCAGCGGCGCAACGGCGCGTCCCTGGTAGCCAGACAGCACGTCCATCAGGTCGAGATGACGCCAGTGAAAACGGTTCAGATAGTTGTTGTAACGAAAACTCGTGTCATCGTCGCCGGTTTCCCAGTATCGCGGCGCCGCGATGCCATGGTGCAGCGTCCGGTAATGAAGCACCGGCAGATCGAACCCACCGCCGTTCCACGAAACCAGGGTCGGCAAATAGCGGTCCAGGCCGTCGAAAAAACGCTGGATCAACTCGGGTTCGGGTGCATCCTCATTACCCAACGACCACACGCGTAGATCCTTGCCGCTGCGCAGGACAACCGAGATGGTCACGATCCGGTGCAGATGATGGGCCAGGAATTCCGAACCGGTCTTTTCCTGACGCAAATGGAACATCGCCTTGGCGGTGTCCGCATCCGATAGATCGCCGAGGTCGTAAATGCGCCGTCCTGCCTCGACATCGGGAACCGTCTCGATGTCGAAAACCATGACGTTCATCATGCCGGAAACACCCCCGTGGAGATGTAACGGTCGCCGCGGTCGCAGATGATGCTGACGATCACCGCATCCTCCACCTCGGCAGCCAGTTGCAGGGCGGCCGCCACGGCGCCGCCGGAGGACACGCCGCAGAAAATCCCTTCTTCATGAGCGAGGCGGCGCATGGTTTCCTCGGCCAACGTCTGGCTGACGTCGATCTGTCGGTCGACCCGGGACGCATCGAAGATGCTGGGCAGATATTCCTTCGGCCAGCGGCGGATGCCGGGAATCCTGGATCCTTCGGTCGGCTGCACGCCCACGATCTGGATTTCAGGGCTCTGCTCCTTGAGATATTGCGAGGTACCCATGATGGTGCCGGTGGTCCCCATGGAGCTGACGAAATGCGTGATGGCGCCGTGGGTGTCCCGCCAGATTTCCGGGCCCGTACCCTCGTAATGCGCCCGCGGATTGTCGGGGTTGGAGAACTGGTCGAGCACATGGCCCTTGCCCTGGGATTCCATTTCCTTGGCGAGATCGCGCGCGCCTTCCATGCCCTCTTCCTGGGTCACCAGGATGATCTCCGCGCCGTAGGCCTTCATCGAGGCGCGTCGTTCGGCGCTCATGTTCTCCGGCATGATGAGCACCATGCGATAGCCCTTGATCGCGGCCGCCATGGCCAGGGCGATGCCGGTATTCCCGCTGGTGGCTTCGATCAGTGTGTCACCGGGTTTGATCTCACCGCGAGCCTCGGCATGGCGGATCATGCTCATGGCCGGGCGGTCTTTCACGGAGCCCGCCGGGTTGTTGCCTTCCAGCTTGACCAGCAGCACGTTGCCCTTGCCGGCGTTCATGCGTTGCAGACGCACGAGTGGCGTATTGCCGACGAATTCTTCCAGCGTTGGATAGTGAGTGGAGTCAGTCATTTCGCTTGAGTATAAATGAATGCATGATCAATTCGTGACCAGGATGACATAGGCGATCGAATACTCGCGTTCATCCGCCAGACTCAGATGAAAACCGGCAATCCCGCGCGCCTCGGCATAGACCTTGGTCCGGCCGAACAGCTGAAACCCGGGACGGCCGAGGTCATCGTGAACCACGTCGATATCGGTCAACCGGATGCCGTTCTGGAAACCCGTACCCAGCGCCTTGCTGAAGGCCTCCTTGGCCGCGAATCGCTTGGCGAGAAAACCGGTCTTCGATCTCAGCCCAAGGTACTCGACCTGTTCGTTCGGTCCAAGGATACGAGCGGGGAAGCGCTCGCCATATCGGTATAACAACCGTTCGATCCGTTTATTGTCGACCAGATCGACACCGACACCGTAAATGGACATCGTCAGGCCTCGCGGCCCATCAGCTTGAGCATTTCACGGACCGCCGCGTCCAGGCCGGTAAAAACCGCCTGGCAAACGATCGAATGGCCGATGTTCAACTCGTTGATGATGGGAATCGCCGCAATGTCACGGACATTGTCGTAGTCCAGTCCGTGGCCTGCGTTGACGATCAGCCCCTGCGACTGGGCGAATTCGGCCGCCTCGATAATCCCTTCCAACCGCTCCGCCCGTTCCCCCGGATTGGCGGCGTTGGCGTAATGGCCTGTATGCAACTCGATCACGGGCGCCCCGGTTTGTACCGCAGCCTCGATATGATCGCGATCCGGTTCGATGAACAAAGAAACGCGGATATTGTTCGCGGCCAGCTGCCCGCAAACCGGTTTGAGCCGGTCCATCATGCCGGCGACGGCCAATCCACCTTCAGTGGTGAGCTCCTCGCGTCGTTCGGGCACCAGGCAGACATCGTTCGGCTGGACCTCGCAGGCGATACGGACCATTTCCTCGGTTGCGGCCATTTCGAGGTTCATGCGCGTCTTGAGCAGCGCGCGCAGCGTGCGGACATCCGCATCCTGAATATGGCGGCGATCCTCGCGCAGATGCAGCGTGATCCCGTCGGCACCGGCATTTTCGATGATCGCGACGGCATCGGTCAGGGAGGGATACGCCGTATGTCTCGCCTGACGCAGGGTCGCGATATGATCGATGTTAACCCCCAGCTTCATGGTTACTCCTTGAGCAGGCGCCGGCTGACCAGCACCCGGTTATGCAACAGTCGGTCCAAGAGTCTATCAATGAAAACCCTCGCTGTATGCCATTCCTGGGTATCCGCCAATTCGAGTACGGCCAGGCGGCGCAGTACCGAAAGCGGCAGGCCTTCGGGTGCGGAGACAGGCAGTAACTCGCCGTGCGCACTGAAATCAAACCGCTGCCCGGGAGAAACATTATCCTCGGGCAGCATCGAGTCATCCAGCACGAACCCCAGCAGGACCAGCAGCGAAAGTTCGAATCTCATGCGAAGCCGACGGCGATTTTCGTCACTGCGCAGCGCATGCATGAATTGATCGAACATTTCATACAGGCCTTCGAGGTGACCGCCCTCCGGCACCAACCGGACGATCAGTTCACTGAAATACAGGCACAACCGGGCATCGCCGGGTGCAAAACCGGCAGGGAATTCCTCTATGCCGGACAGGGACTTGAGCCCTTCGCGTGGACGGAAACTGAAGCTGATACGGCTGCCGGGCTGGAAAATAAGTGCTCCGTGGGCACGACTGCGCACGCGCCTGGCTACGCCTGCGATCAGGCCGTTCTGTTCGCTGAGCAACTTTAGAATGAGTCGCGAATCAGAGAACTTGCTGGCGTGCAGGATGTAGGCTTGATCGTGCTGTTGTGACACGGTCGAATCAGCGTTGCAGGGGATCGAGCGCCTCGAAACGATCCACCCAATGAGGTTCCACCCTGACCCAAAGCCGCAGATCGACGGGACGGTCGAGGAGCCTTTCGATCTCTTCCCGGGCACGTATGCCGATTTCGCGAATCATACTGCCCTGTTTACCGATCACGATCGCCTTTTGGCTGTTTTGTGCGACCAGAATCAAGGCCTCGACATGTGTCTTGCGCCGCCCTTCTGAAAATGACTCAATCTCAATGGCGATATCGTAAGGCAGTTCCTGATGCAGTAGATCGTAGACCTGCTCACGAATGATTTCGCTGATGACGAACCGCAACGGCCGGTCGGTAATCTGATCTTCGGGATAAAGCGCTTCGGATTCCGGCAGCAGCCTGGCCAGCGCATCTAGCACGCTATCCAGATGGCTGCGTTTCAAGGCCGAAATCAGGAGTATTTCCTCGAATTCATGACGCGTCTTCAGCGTATCGATGAAAACGAGCAGGTCTTCCTTGTTCTTGACCTTGTCGACCTTGTTGATCGCGACCACGATTGGCCGCTTCTGGCGCTTGAGCAGGTCAAGGATCGACTGATCCTCATCCGTGAAGCGACCCGCCTCGACCATGAAAAGAATCGCATCACACTCCTCCAACGCCGCGACTGCAGCTCGATTCAGCGCGCGATTCAGCTGCTTTTGATGTGCCTGGTGAATGCCGGGCGTGTCGACGAACACGAACTGGGTATTTTCGTGCGTCAGGATCCCGCGAATCAGATGCCGCGTGGTCTGAACCTTGTGCGAAACCGCAGCCAGATGATAGTCGACCAGCTGATTAAGCAGCGTGGATTTGCCCACATTGGGGCGCCCGACCAGGGCGATGACACCGGCATGAGTGCTCATTTCGATCCGCGCACGCTTACTCTGTCAGGCTTTTCAGCAGGTCCTCAGCGGCCTGCTGTTCCGCCCTTTTCCTGCTCCGCCCCATCGCGGTCGTCTGCCGGCTCATGGCTTCGATGCGGCACACCACCTGGAATTCCTGCTCGTGCGGTTTGC
Source organism: Gammaproteobacteria bacterium (assembly GCA_037388465.1). Classification (NCBI taxonomy): domain Bacteria; kingdom Pseudomonadati; phylum Pseudomonadota; class Gammaproteobacteria; species Gammaproteobacteria bacterium. The sequence goes on along the minus strand of JARRKE010000021.1, from coordinate 42,343 downwards.
CGCTTACCTTAATCACTTCGTAGCTCGGCGGTGAATACCCTTTGCCCTGTAGATATTCCTGCAACCGGGTCTTCGGATCCTTGAGTTCGTCTTCGGTCGGCAGATTGTCAAAGCGTTGGGCATAGATCCCCTTGATGAAACCTTCCGTGTAAGGGAGTCCCTTGACCAGGTAGATCGCGCCGATCACCGCCTCGAAGGCGTCGGCGAGGATGGAGGGACGACGAAAGCCGCCGCTCTTCAATTCGCCCTCCCCCAACCGCAACCGTTCACCGAGCTTCAGGTCCTTGCCGATCTCCGCCAGGGTTTCCTTGCGCACCAGCAGCGCACGCAGGCGGCTGAGATGCCCTTCGCTGGCATCCGGCAGCTGTTTATACAGCCATTCGGTGATGATCAACCCGAGGATACTGTCTCCCAGAAACTCCAGGCGCTCGTTGTTCTGCCCCCCGACGCTGCGATGCGTGATGGCGATCGCAAATTCGGGCGACTCGAGTATCTCCCGGTCCAGTTGCTGCAATCTCACGCTGATCTAGCGCTGGTTGGCCACGACGGTTTTGTTGAACACGACCACGCCGTCGAGATTGCCGACGAGATTGAGCCGGGTCTCATAGTGAAGCGTGAAGGTCGTTTGGCCATCCTTGTGCTGGACCTTGAAATCGTCCTGTTTGATGTTGTCGATATTGTTGATATCGAAAAACTTCGAAAGCTTGCCCCAGATGACCTGTTCCGGCGCACGGCCGATATTATCTTCGGCGGCAACCTCATGCAGGACGTTGTTGACTTCGTAATTTTGCATATAAATAGGCCCCAGCCGCATGCCCAGCACAACGGCAAAACCGGCAAGACCGATGATCACCAGCCAGCCCAGGAATGAGAGTCCGCGTTGTTTACTCGGTAGATTCATTGTCCCTCCTCGACACTCCGGTAGATTAATGAATGATGTCGCCGATTCTGGAGAATTTCATAGTCCAGTCCCGGATATTCCAGTTAAACCAGATGAACTCTGCCTTGCCTACGAGATTCTGCTCAGGGACGGTACCCCAATAACGGCTGTCATTGCTGTTGTCCCGGTTATCGCCCATCACGAAATAATGGTGGGGCGGTACGATCCACTCGCCGGACAACGATGGCCGGCTGGGCATCAGCAGGATATCGTGCTTGACCCCACCGAGGTTCTCAACATATTCCGTACTGTCCACACCCTCGCCGTTGTCGGCGGCGTCCGCATAGGGCCCGACGGGCGTCTGGGTCATCTTCTTGCCGTTGATATACAACGTCTTGTGAACATATGTCACCACATCCCCCGGCAGGCCGACAATACGCTTGATGTAATCGGTATTGGGATCACGCGGAAAACGGAACACCACGACGTCGCCCCGGTGCGGCTCGCCGATCTTCAGGATCTTGGTGCTCGTGATCGGCAGACGCAGGCCGTAATCGTACTTGTTTACCCAGATAAAGTCGCCGACCAGCAATGTCGGCATCATCGAGCCGGAGGGAATGCGAAACGGCTCGAAGACAAACGACCTCAGGAGAAGAACGAGAAGCAGTACGGGGAAAAAGGCCCTGGAGTAATCGACGTACCAGGGTTCCTGGACCTCCGCAGCGCCTTCCGGGGCCGGCATGCGTACCTTGCGCCACCAGACCACGTCCAGCAACCAGACGATGCCGGTGACCAGCGTTCCGATAACGAGCAACCACTCAAGATCTATAGCCATGCATCCTTCCTGTTGGTTGTTACTTGTTGTCCACCTGCAGTACGGCGAGGAACGCCTCTTGCGGCACTTCCACGCGGCCGATCTGCTTCATGCGCTTTTTGCCGGCTTTCTGTTTTTCGAGCAATTTGCGCTTACGGGTCACGTCGCCGCCATAGCACTTGGCCGTGACGTTCTTGCGCAGCGCCTTGACGTTGGTACGAGCGACAATATGATTGCCGATCGCAGCCTGGATGGCGACATCGAACATCTGCCGCGGGATTAGATCCTTCATTCTCTCCGCAAGTTCACGCCCGCGCCGTTCGCTCATTTCGCGGTGAACGATAATCGACAGCGCATCCACTCGGTCGCCGTTGATAAGCACATCGACCTTGACCAGATCGGCCGGTTCGAAACGGGCGATGTGGTAGTCGAAGGAGGCATAGCCACGGCTGACCGATTTGAGGCGGTCGAAGAAATCCAGCACCACTTCGCTCAGGGGCAGGTCGTAGATCAGCGAGACCTGCTTGCCGACATATTGCATCTGCCGCTGCATGCCGCGCTTTTCCACACACAGGGTGATGACGGGGCCGACGAACTCCTGCGGCACCAGTATGTTGGCGTTGATGATGGGCTCGCTGATCTCTTCAATATGATTGACCGGCGGCAATTGCGAAGGATTATGGATTTCCAGTTCCTCGCCGGACGTAGTCCTCACCTTGTAGACCACCGTGGGTGCGGTGGTAATGAGATCCAGGTCGTACTCGCGTTCGAGGCGTTCCTGCACGATCTCCATGTGCAGCATGCCCAGGAAGCCGCAGCGGAAACCGAATCCCAGCGCCTCAGAGGTTTCCGGTTCGAAGCTGAGAGAGGAATCGTTCAGTTTGAGTTTGTCCAGGGCATCACGCAGGCCCTCGTACTCGTCGGCACTGGTCGGGAACAGGCCGGCGAACACACGCGGCTGAATTTCGCGAAAGCCCGGCAGCGGTTCGGCAGCGGGGCGGGAGGCCAGAGTGAAGGTATCACCCACCTTGGCGCCGTCGATCTCCTTGATGCCGGCGATCATGTACCCCACTTCACCGGCCGCCAGTACCCCACGCTCCACGGGGCGTGGCCCGAAGATGCCGACCTTGTCGAGTTGATAGGTGCGTCCCGTCGACATTGCCTGGACCTTGTCGCGCGACTTCATACTGCCCTGCATGACGCGCACCAGCGACACCACACCGAGGTAATTGTCGAACCACGAGTCGATAATGAGTGCCTGCAGGGGTGCATCCCGGTCGCCCTGCGGCGGCGGAATCCGGACGATCAACGCCTCGAGGAGATCGGGCACGCCCTCGCCGGTCTTGGCGCTGACGCGGACGGCGTCTTGCGCCTCGATGCCGATGATCTCCTCGATCTCGCCGATCACCCGATCGGGGTCGGCCGCCGGCAGATCGATCTTGTTCAACACCGGAACCACCTCGAGCCCCTGCTCCACGGCGGTGTAACAGTTGGCGACGCTTTGCGCCTCGACGCCTTGTGATGCGTCCACCACCAGCAGCGCCCCTTCGCAGGCGGCCAGCGAGCGGGAAACCTCGTAGGAAAAGTCGACGTGGCCGGGGGTGTCGATGAAATTCAGCAGATAGGTTTCGCCATCGCGCGCCGTATAGGCCAGCGAAACGCTTTGGGCCTTGATGGTGATGCCGCGCTCACGTTCGAGATCCATGGAGTCCAGGACCTGCTCGGCCATCTCGCGTTCGCTCAGTCCGCCACAAAGCTGAATGAACCGGTCGGCGAGCGTGGATTTGCCGTGGTCGATGTGCGCGATGATGGAGAAATTGCGAATACGCTCAAGTGGGAAATTCATGATTTCAGCGTATCCCGCAAACCTTTTTCATCAAGAAAGTGACAACAAATGATTTCATCTTCCAGTGCGAGCACGGGGACTTTTTCGTTGAAACGTTCGCGAAGCGCCGCATTCCCGTCGATGTCCCGTTGACGGACGGTAAACCCCAGTTCAGCCTGCAGTGGTGCCAGCGCCGCGAGCATGTGGTCGCATAGATGGCAGCCCTCACGGTAGTAGAGGGTCAATTCCGGCATGGATCAGGGTTGCGATTTGAGCGCGATGAAAACGGCGTCGCCTTCGCGCTGGACAAGCAACGCCAGAGGGCGCCCTTTGGGCGCCTTGTTCAACAAACGCTTGAACTGCGCAAGATCGCGCACCGGCTGATTATCCATCATGGTGATCACGTCGCCTTCGCGGATGCCGGCCGCGGCCGCATCGCCGCTTGCCTGTTCAACCATTACGCCGCCGCTCTCGATACCCAGGTCCTTGCGTTCCTTGGTGGTCAGGTTGCGCAGTTCCATGCCGTAAAGACGGTGTGGTTTGGGCGCGGTGGACCGGGCCTTCTTCTGGGCCGTGGCTTCGGGCAGCGCCTCCACCTTCACGGTGAGCGTGATGACCTTGCCGTCACGCAGCACGCGCACCGGCACCTTGGCGCCGATCGGCGTGCTCGCCACCAGCGGCGGGAGATCGGAAGACTCGTTGAGGCGCTTGCCGTTGAAGGTCAGCAGGATGTCGCCCGCGCGAATACCGGCCTTGCGGGCCGGGCTGTCGGACATGACCCGCGACACCAGCGCCCCCTCGGGCCGGTTCAGGCCGAAGGACTGGGCGAGATCGCGGGTGACCGCCTGAATGTAGACGCCCAGCCAGCCGCGAGTCACGTGCCCGGTGGCCTTGAGCTGGTTCACCACATTCATGGCCAGGTTGATCGGAATGGCGAACGACAGCCCCATGAAGCCGCCCGTCTGGCTGTAGATCAGCGAATTCACCCCGATCACTTCGCCTTGCAGATTCAGCAGCGGACCACCCGAATTGCCCGGATTGATGGCCACGTCGGTCTGGATGAAGGGCACGTAGTTCTCGTCAGGCAGGCTCCGCCCCAGGGCGCTGACGATGCCGGCCGTGACCGAGTGGTCGAAACCGAACGGCGAACCGATGGCCACGACCCATTCGCCGGGCTGGAGCGTACTGGAATCACCGATCCTGGCCACCGGCAGATTCTTGGCGTCGATCTTGAGCAGGGCGAGATCGGTTCTGGTATCGCTGCCGATGATGCGCGCGGCGAGCTGCCGGCGGTCGCCCAGCTTGACGATGATCTCCTCCGCCCCCTTCACCACATGCCAGTTGGTCAGGATGTAACCGTCGCTGGAAATGATGAATCCGGAGCCGAGGGATTCCGAATCGAAACTCGGTCCGCCGCCGTCGCCGAAAAAGCGGCGCAGGAAGTCCCGTAACTGGGCGTCGTCCGGCAAATCCGTACCCGGCGGCAGGGCCTCCTCGAGGGTTATCTTGCGGGTCGAGCTGATATTGACGATGGCCGGGCTGGCCGCTTTGACCAGGGAGGTGAAGTCCGGCAGCTGCGCAGCCCGGACCGGCCCCCACCAGGCGAGCATGAGGGAACACACGAACACAAGGCGCATGTAACGCCCCGCCCTTGAATCGAATAAACGTCGCGGCACGGACTAACCTGATGGGTTATAGATAACTGCAGGCAGGATTATGGCAATCAGGGCGCCAAAACACCATGACCGCTCAGGCCATAGCGCGGCAGGCGGCGCAGGATGACCGGCTGATAGCGGGCATCGCTGCGGATGTGACTGGCAAAATAACGCACCCAGCCAAAACCGGCCGCCAGGGACAAAAGGCCGGCCAGGGTGGTAGCCCCGTCGCCGGCACCCACGGCCTGGGCGCCGAGGCTGCCGAGAATGAGGCACAGCAGCGGAACCGCATAGATGGCGATCGAGCCCCGCACCAGGGCCGATTCCTGCAGCCCCAGGACAACCGCATCGCCGGGCTCGACCTCAAGGGTATTCAGCACCCGCACCACCGACTGGCGATTGCCGAACACCTTGCCGAGCGTCGCCGTACCGCAGCCCTTGTTGGCCGAGCAGCTCCCGCAGGCGCTCTTACGCTGGGTTTCCACCCAGACGTGATCGCCCTCGACGCGTACGACTTGACCGGTTTCTTCAATCATGCTGGGCATTATACCGCACTGAGCCGGCAATTCGACGTACCGTCGCGGCGGGGGTTTCCCCCACCACCGTGACCTCGTGGCCGTCGACGTAGGTGGCGTAGGCGTGCAGCGCACCCCGCTCCAGGCCGCCCTCGTAGTCATCCTTGTCGCCATCCGCCTTGGAGATGTACACCGACACCGAGGCGATGCCGTCGGAAAGAATGATGTGCTGCACCGGGGCGGACAGGCCGTTCATGTGCCGCATCACCGTGGATACGGGGTGAAAACCCTCCGGCATCCATCCGACCTGCCAGCCTGGATCAGGCTTCAACCCGGGATCGCTTTTTTCGCTCAGGGGCGTGGTCATACGCGGCGCCTGGCCGTTTACGCTGGACTTGAAGTCGGCGGCGGGGATCTGCTCGCGGACGTGGAAGTCTGTGAACATCATCTGCTCCACCCGGCGGCCATGCTCGTCGAACATGATGGATTTCAACAGCATGCCGTGCTGGGTGCCCACGCAGAGCTGGTAACCGTAACGGTAGTCATCCACTGGCTGGATGCGGATATAGCGGCATGTCTGACCGGCGACCCGGCCTTCCGGGCCCAGGTGATAGTCGTAATCCGTGGTATTCATGCCGGCCTGTACCGGCACAGCCGGCAGGCCCTGCTTGGCGGAAGAGCGGGAGCCGATCACGATGGGGTTGCGCCCGGGCCAGATGCAGGTCAGCGAACCGCCGTCCCGGATCACCTCGCGGGGCTGGCCCGACAGGGAAGTGAGTTTTTCGCGCGTGACGCCCGCCTCACGGGCATGCAGCACACGCATCGCCTCCAGGCGCGTGCCTCGCGCATAAACCAGGGTGCCCTCGTAATTGAGGGTGCTCATGGAGCGGTGCATCCGCCCCAGCCAATCCGAAACCCCCTCCTCTGCGTTGGCGGCCAGGGGGACCGCCAGTGCCAACGCAATAATCGCTACTCGCATCAGGGCTGCTGCATCGTCCCGTAATCGACCAGCCGCACGTAGGGAATCACACCCTGCTGAGCGGCATGCTCGGAATGGTTCACTATGTAGGTGCTGAAGCGGCGCTCGACGGCCGGATCAGGGCTGGCGGCGAACTCCTGTTCGGCCACCTGCTGCAGTTCGGCGGGGATACGCGAAGCGGTCTCAAGCGCAGTGCCTTCGGGCTCGCCGACCAGGTTCTGGAAGCCTATCACGGCCATCCAGGCCACGCTGGCGGCCAGAGCGAATCCGGCGGCTGGGCGTCCCAGGCGGCTCCACTTGCGTACCCACTGACCGTGGGGTGCGTCCTCGGCATCGAGGCGCTGACGCAGACGGTCGGCGAATTGCATATCAAGATGGGACGGCATTTCCTGATGCAGCACGGCGCTGATCAGGTGATAACGACCCCAGCGCGAGCGATCCTCCGGGTTGCGGGCCAGCTCGTCCAACAGGCGATGGCGCTCGAAGGTTCCGATCTCGTCGTCAACCAGTGCCGAAAGGCGTTCCGCTTTTGTAGTAGTCATCGTCATACTCTCCGGCTGACCCTGTCAGCCAATGAGGGGCTTGAGACTGCGGTCGATCGCCTCGCGCGCCCGGAAAATCCGTGAGCGCACCGTACCAATGGGGCAATCCATAGCCTGGGCGATCTCTTCATAACTCATCCCTTCCAGTTCTCTCAAGGTGATCGCGGTCTTCAGGTCCTCCGGCAGGCCTTCGATGGCCTCGAGGACGGTCCGCTTGATCTCCTCAGTCAACAGCTCGCGTTCGGGTGTTCCGCTCTCCCTGAGCGCCGACTCGCCCGCGAACTGTTCCGCCTCCTGGGCGTCCAGGTCGTTGTCCGGTATCCGCCGGCCCTGGGCAACCAGGTGATTCTTCGCGGTATTGATCGCAATCCGGTACAGCCACGTATAGAACGCGCTGTCGCCGCGGAAATGCGCCAAGCCGCGGTAGGCCTTGATAAAGGCCTCCTGCGCCACATCCATGGCGGTATGCGGATCGTGCACGTACCGCATGATGAGATTGACGATCTTGTGCTGGTATTTGAGGACCAGCATGTCGAAGGCGGCACGATCACCCTGCTGGACACGCCTTACCAGCTCGTCGTCAGTCTCACTCGTGCCCATTCGGGCAAGCCCCCCTGTTTACGCTCCCCCTGCGCACTAAAATAGACCATTTCATTGACATAAAGTTCACGAGAATTTGCAATCAAGACAGGATCTTGGCGCGCCTTACGGGGCGTTCTGGAAGATCGTTCAAAGTGTGACAAAATACCCTATCGACCAAACTCCTCACAAGCCACCGTGCCTTCATTCGAACATGACGTCCTGATTATCGGCAGTGGCGCAGCCGGTCTGACCGCGGCCCTGAACCTCGCTGACCACCTGAAAGTCGCCATCCTCAGCAAGGGTCCGCTCGTCGACGGCTCCACCCTTTATGCGCAAGGCGGCATCTCGGCCGTCTACGACGATGCCGACAGCATCGAGTCGCATGTTCAGGACACCCTGGAGGCCGGCGCCCATCTATGCAACGAACAGGTCGTGCGCTACGCGGCCGAGCACGGCCGTGAGGCGATCGAGTGGCTGCTGGGGCTGGGCGTCCCCTTCACCCACAAGACCCTGGAAGACGGCCATATCAGCCTGCACCTGACCCGGGAGGGCGGGCACAGCCACCGGCGCGTGGTGCATGCCGCCGACGCCACCGGGCGCGCCATGGAGACCAGTCTGGTCGACCAGGCACGCGCCCACCCCGGCATCGACCTCTTCGAGCAGCACATTGCCATCGACCTGATCACCAGCCAGAAACTCGGCATCGACGGCGCGAACCGCTGCCACGGCGCCTATGTGCTGGACCGCAAGACCCATCACGTCCAGGTCTTCGCCGCCCGCTTTGTCATCCTGGCGACCGGCGGCGCCAGCAAGGTCTATCTCTACACCAGCAACCCCGACACCTCGACCGGGGACGGCATCGCCATGGCCTCACGCGCCGGCTGCCGCATCGCCAACATGGAGTTCATGCAGTTCCATCCGACCTGCCTGTACCACCCCAGAGCCAAGTCGTTCCTGATCTCCGAGGCCCTGCGCGGCGAGGGCGCCAAGCTGCTGCTGCCGGACGGCAGCCGCTTCATGCAGCGCTTCGACGCGCGGGGCGAACTCGCCCCGCGCGACATCGTAGCACGGGCCATCGACCACGAAATGAAGCGCCTCGGCATCGAGAGCGTATACCTCGACATCAGCCATAAACCCGCCGATTTCATTCGCGAGCACTTCCCCACCATCCACGCCCGCTGCCTGGAACTCGGCTTCGACATGACGCGGGACCCCATTCCGGTCGTCCCCGCTGCGCACTACACCTGCGGTGGCGTCGCCACCGACATCCACGGGCGAACCGACCTGGAAGGGCTTTACGCGGTGGGCGAGGTGTCCTGCACGGGGCTGCACGGCGCCAACCGCATGGCCAGCAACTCGCTGCTGGAATGCCTGGTCTTCGCGCGCGCCGCCAGCCAGGACATCATCGCCAGCAAGGAACCGGCGATGCCGGCGGTGTCGATCCCCCCCTGGGACGAAAGCCGGGTGACCGACTCCGACGAGGAGGTCGTGGTCTCCCACAACTGGGACGAGCTGCGCCGTTTCATGTGGGACTACGTGGGCATCGTGCGCACCACCAAGCGCCTGCAGCGCGCCCTGCACCGAGCAAGCCTGCTGGAGCGCGAAATCCACGAGTACTACAGCAATTTCCGGGTCACCAACGACCTGCTGGAGCTGCGCAATCTGACCCAGGTCGCGCAGCTCATCATCCATTCCGCGCTCGCCCGCCGGGAAAGCCGGGGATTGCACTACACGCGCGACTATCCGGAACGCGACCCGGCCCTTGACTTCGTGGATACGGTGCTGGAGCCTGAAAATTACCGTCCGGGGCGCCTGCAACTGCGCCCCGCAGTGGTCGAACGATTCACCAAGATAGAGCAAACGGCATGAACTACCCGCTGCTGATCGAACCCGAAACCCTGGCCGGGCATTTGAACGATGCCGGCTTGCGGATCATCGACCTCAGCCAGGCGGAAAACTACGCCCGCCAGCACATTCCCGGCGCGGTGCACATCGAATACGGCCAGATCGTCGCCGCGCAGCCACCCGTCATGGGGCTGCTGCCCGATGCGTCCTCGTTCAGCAGCGTACTGCAAACCGCCGGCGTGGACGCGGGCACCCACATCGTGGCCTGCGACGACGAGGGCGGCGGCCGGGCGGCACGTCTGCTGTGGACGCTGGAAGCCTACGGGCACCATGACTATTCCCTGCTGAACGGCGGCCTGATCGCCTGGCTCAACGAAGGCTATCCCGTCGAACACGCCGTTCCCCAGCTCGAGCCGACCCGCTACGAACTCCGCTATGAGGGTGCCAACGTCGCCGATCGGGAATACATCCTGAACCATCTGGGCGACCCGGACATTGCGTTGCTCGATGCGCGCAGCGCCGGGGAATATGCGGGAACCGATGTCCGCGCGGCCCGTCCCGGCCACATCCCGGGGGCACGGCATCTGGAGTGGACCCAACACATGGACCGCGGACGCAACCTGCGGCTGTTGCCGGCCGAGCAGTTACAGGCGCAGCTCGACCGGCTCGATCTCACGGCCGACAAGGAAATCATCGCTTACTGCCAGACCCATCACCGTTCCGCCCTCTCCTGGCTGGCACTGCAGCACCTTGGCTATCCGCGCGCCAAGGGCTACCCCGGCGCCTGGTCGGACTGGGGCAATCAGCCGGACACGCCGATCGAGCAATAGACGGGTTGAGCGGCCGGAATCCGGCCGGGACCTAAAAGCGCAGGAAGTGCTCGCGGTAATAGCGCAGTTCGTCGATCGAGTCCTTGATGTCGGACATCGCCAGATGCATGGACTGCTTGCTGAAGCCGCCGGCCAGGTTCGGCGCCCAGCGGCGCGCCAGTTCCTTGAGCGTGCTCACGTCCAGATTCCGGTAGTGGAAAAAACTCTCCAGCTCCGGCATGCAGCGCGCAAGAAAACGCCGGTCCTGACAAATACTGTTGCCGCACATGGGTGATTTGCGCTGCGGAACGAACTCGCTCAAAAACGCCAGCGTCTCGTCCTGCGCGCGCACCTCGTCGTAAAGGCTGTGCCGCACCCGTTCGACCAGACCGGACTGTGTGTGCTGGTTGGTGTTCCACTCGTCCATGCCTTCCAGAACCGATTCATGCTGATGAATCGCAATGACCGGACCCTCCGCAAGGACATTCAGCTCCTTGTCGGTGACGAGCGTGGCGATCTCGATGATCTGGTCGCGCTGGGTGTCCAGCCCGGTCATCTCGAGGTCGATCCAGATCAGATTATCGGGGTTCGCGGCCATCATTCCTCATCGGGTTGGCGATATAATTGAAAACCGATTCTAACAGAGGCCCATCAGTCGTATGCAGCCATTCACCTGGATCTTCCTCATCGTGCTGACGCTCATGATCGCGACGCGGCTGTGGCTGAACCTGCGCCAGTCCCGCCACGTCCGGCAGCACCGCGGCGCCGTGCCGGATGATTTTGCCGAGCGCATCAGCCTCGAGGAACACCAGAAGGCGGCCGACTACACGCTCGCACGCGCACGTCTTTCCCGCATCAACCTGTTTATCGACGCCGCCCTGCTGCTGGTGTGGACGCTGGGCGGCGGATTGCAGTTGCTGGATTCCGGCTGGCGTCTCACCGGCTGGAACGCGCTTTATCTGGGTACCGCGGTCATCCTGTCCGCCATGCTGATCATGTCGGTGCTCGAACTGCCCGCCACCATCTACCAGACCTTCGTCCTCGAAGCGCGCTTCGGGTTCAATCGCACCACCCCGGGCACGTTCATCGCGGACCGCATCAAGGGCCTGCTGCTGACACTGGTGATCGGCACGCCGCTGATCCTGCTGGTGCTTTGGCTGATGTCCGCCATGGGAAACTGGTGGTGGATTTACGTATGGGCGGTGTGGCTGGGCTTCAGCCTGTTCATGGCCTGGGCATGGCCGACCTTTATCGCGCCGCTGTTCAACCGCTTCAAACCGCTGGAAGACGAAACGCTGCGCAAGCGCGTGGCCGACCTGCTGCAGCGCTGCGGATTCACCAGCCGCGGCGTGTACGTCATGGACGGCTCACGCCGCTCGGGCCACGGCAACGCCTACTTCACCGGCCTGGGCCGCAACAAGCGCATCGTGTTCTTCGACACCCTGCTCGATTCCCTGAAAGCGGATGAGATCGAGGCGGTACTGGCGCACGAACTCGGCCATTTCAAACGGCGCCACATCATCAAGAGCATGGTCATGATGGCCCTCGTCTCGCTGGCGGCGCTGGCCCTGCTCGCCTGGCTGATGCGCCAGCCCTGGTTCTACACCGGTCTCGGCGTCGAAACACCTTCCCTGTACATGGCCTTGCTGCTGTTCATCATGGTCGGGCCCGTATTCGGCTTTTTCCTCAACCCGTTATTCGCCTGGCGTTCGCGGCGGCACGAATTCGAGGCCGATGAATTCGCCGCCGAACAGACGGACGGGCGGGCCCTGATCCGCGCGCTGGTCCAGTTGTACCGGGAAAACGCCAGTACGCTCACACCCGACCCGCTACACTCCATATTCTATGATTCACATCCTCCGGCAGCGGTGCGCATCCAGCACCTGAATGCCCAGAGCCACTAAGGAGATGAACGTATGAAGTCAGGAATATCCTTAACTGCAATCGTCATGACGGCGTGCATCCTGGCAACGCCCGCCTTTGCCGATCTGAAAGGCGATGTCGCCAAGGGCAAGGCACTGTACGAGGGCAAATGCATGGCCTGCCACGTCAGCATGACGGGGGGCGACGGCTCACTGCTGTTCACGCGCTCGGATCGCAAGATCCATTCGCTGGACGGACTGAAGACCCAGGTCCAGCGTTGCGCGACCAACACCAACACCCAGTGGTTCCCCGAGGAGATCGACGACGTGGTCAAGTACCTCAACACCGAGTATTACCACTTCGCGACCAAGTGATAGAACGATGTCCGACCTCAAACAGCGTCACTGCACACCCTGCGAGGGCGGCACGCCGGCACTGGAGCCCGCCGAGTCCGCGAATTTGCTGAAGGAACTGGATCAGGGCTGGTCGTTGATCGAAGACGGGCACGCCATCGAGCGCGTATTCAGCTTCAAGAACTATTACCAGACCATGGGCTTCGTCAACGCGGTGGCCTGGATCGCCCACACCCAGGATCATCATCCGGACCTGGAGGTGGGCTACAACCGCTGCCGCGTACGCTACAGCACCCATGCCATCGGCGGCCTGTCGGAAAACGATTTCATCTGCGCCGCCCGCGTCGATGAATTGCTGAACGCCTGAATCGTGGGGTTGCAACCCGGCCGGGTCGTCACGCGTTTCGGCGCGGAAGTCGTCATCGAGGATGAGCGAGGGCAGCAGCACCGCTGTACCGCCCGCCGCCGTCATCAGGACATCGTATGCGGCGACCGGGTTCGATGGCTGCCGGGCGACGAGCAGGGTATGGGCATCGTGGAGGAGTTGCTGCCGCGTGCCAACGCCCTCACCCGCCAGGTATCGCACGGCCCGCCCCGCGCCATCGCGGCGAACATCGACCAGTTTCTGGTCGTCTGCTCCCCGGCCCCCCTTCCCGACTGGACCATGGTGGACCGTTACCTGGTCAGCGCCCGGATGCTGGAGGCGCATGCGGTCATCGTGGTCAACAAGGGCGACCATCCCGAGGCCCTGGAGGTCCTGCACGATGCCGAGGCGCGCTACGGCAAACCGGGTTATCCGGCGGTGCTCACCTCGGCCCTGAAGCCCCTGTCGATCGAAGGGCTGACGCCTTACCTTAAGGGACACACCAGCATCCTGGTCGGTCAATCCGGCGTGGGCAAATCGTCCCTGATCAATGCCCTGCTGCCTGACGTCGACGCGCGGGTCGCAGAGGCCGACACTCATCCGGGCAAACACACCACAACGCGCGCCACGCTGTACCACCTGCCCGGCGGCGGGGAATTGATCGACTCACCGGGCGTGCGCGATTTCCAGCCGGTGATTCCGGACTGGCAGACGCTGGAGCACGGGTTCGTGGAATTCGAGGCCTTTCGCCAACAATGCCGGTTTCACAACTGCCGGCACCAGGCCGAGCCCGGCTGCGCGGTGAAGCAGGCGGTGGAGGACGGAGCCATCAGCCGCGCCCGCTACGAAAGCTACCTCGCTACGCTGCAGCAGATCGGCTCGAATCCGTATTAGAAACCAAGTCCGGCCCGCAGGCCGATGACGTCCATGTGGCTTTCCGGCTGATGGACCAGGTACAAGGTGCTGCCCGAGGTGGCGTAGGTGCTGTCCGACTTGGCGAAGCGGTAACTGTCGTAATAAAGGTCCACCCGCAGCGTCCGGTTTCCCCGCAGCGCGAAGGCGTTGGAGAATTCCACGTATCCCCACAGCTTCCCTTTGGGATGCAGCGTAATGCTCTGATCGAATCCGCTGCGGGAATTGGGAATGTACTCGTCGGTATACATCGGCAGCTTGAGTCCCGCATGCAGCGTGGAACGCCAGTTGCCCACCTGGAAATGCGGCCCCGCCGCCAGCTTGCCGTAGAGGATGCTGTAAAACTCGTCGTAGCCGAACACCGGCGTGCCGCTGCTGGTCGTCGAATCCTTCAGATTGCGCTTCCAGTAATCGAGGCCCAGACCGCCCACCAGATCGATGCCGAAGGTCTGGGTACCGCCGATGCCGAAGCGGTAGCCGCCGATGCCCTGTACGCGCACACCGGAGTAATAGACATCGGTCTTGACGGGCAGACCACTCTGCGTCTGGCCGTCGTAATCGACGGAGCCGAAATAGATGTCGCCGTCGGCGCGATAAATCCAGCCGCGCGGCGCAGCGGTGAGATTGCCGTAGAAGCCGCCCAGCGTGAAGCGGGAACCGTTTTCCTTCAGCAGCCGGTTGCCGCCACCGTCGTATTCACGCCAGGCAAAGGCCTGGGTGCCGACCAGGAAACCGCCCGAGTAATCCCTGGCCAGCGCGGCCTGCGCGCCCAACAGCAGCAACAGACCAACGAAAAACCGGTACCCCTGCCGCATCGTCCACCCCCTGCGGATTCGCGATCCTGCGAAACGGAATCAACCCGGCGGCCAGTGCATCGGCCTGCCGGCCAGTACGTGCAAATGCAGATGGTAAACGCTCTGCCCCGCTTCCGCATTGCAGTTCATGACCGTGCGATAGCCGCGCTCGCCGAATCCGGCCTCGGCGGCGATCTCCTTGGCGGCAAGATACAGCTTGCCGACCATTTCGGCATCGTCCGGCGTCAGGTCGTTGATGGTCGCGATGTGACGGCGCGGAATCACCAGCACGTGCAGCGGCGCCTGTGGGTTCAGGTCGTGAAACGCGAGCAGATCGTCGTTCTCGTAGGCGATCTTGGCGGGGATTTCCCCATTCGCGATCTTGCAGAAGATACAGTCGGACATAAGTTTCTCCACCGGTTCCGTTAGGGAAACACTGCTATCTCAGCTTGTTCTTTCTTTTTCTTAATAAGCGCGACGCCCTTCAAAGGCATGTGACAGGGTGCCGCTGTCGACGTACTCCAGCTCTCCGCCCAGCGGCACGCCATGAGCGATGCGCGTCACGCTGATCCCGCGTTCGTGCGCCAGTTCACTGATGTAATGGGCGGTAACCTCGCCCTCCACGGTCGGATTCGTCGCCAGGATCAACTCCGACACCTCGCCGGAGTCCAGGCGCCGTTCGAGCATGTCCAGACCGAGATCCTCGGGCCCGATCCCGTCCAGCGGGGAAAGATGCCCCATCAGCACGAAGTATAGCCCGCGGAAAATCGCGGCCTGCTCGATCGCGAGCACGTCCGTGGGCGACTCGACCACGCACAGCTGACTGCGGTCACGCGCGGGATTCGCGCATATGCGGCAGGTCTCGTTCTCGGTCAGCGTACGGCAGGATTTGCAGTAGCCGATGTGCTCGACCGCTTCGCGTAACGCATCCGACAGGCGCAGCGCCGCATCGCGGTCGCGTTCCAGAAGATGCAGGGCCATGCGCTGCGCCGTCTTCTGCCCCACTCCGGGCAGGGCGCGAAAGGCATCCACCAGCTTGTTGAGCAGTGAGGTCTCGGCCATGACGGCTTACGCGCAGGCGGGTCAAAAGGGCAGGTTCATCCCCGGCGGCAGCTTGAGACCGGCCGTCATGCCGGACAGTTTTTCCCGGGAGACCTCTTCGAGCTTGTGCGAGGCGTCGTTGAAGGCCGCCGCGATCAGGTCTTCCAGCATTTCCTTGTCGTCGCCGATCAGGCTGTCGTCGATACTGACCCGCTTCACTTCGTGCTTGCCGTTGATGACCACGCTGACCATGCCGCCGCCGGCCTGGCCGGTGACTTCCATCTGGGCGATCTCTTCCTGGGCCTTGGCCATATCGGCCTGCATCTTCTGGGCCTGCTTCATCAGGTTACCTATTCCACCTTTCATAGCCTTACCTTCCGATCGTGATTCAGGTGATGGGTTTGATGGAGCCGGTTATCAGCTCGGCGCCGAAGGTTTCCTGCAGCGCATGTGCAACCGGGTCCTGTTCGATGGCCTCACGGGCCTCGTTTTCCCGCGCTGCGTCGTTGCGCTGGGCGACCGCCGCGGGCGTCTCGGTCAGTTCATCGACGACCTCGACACTGAGCTTGAGCGCATCCTGATAATAGTCGCACAACGCCTGCTCCAGGCGCTCGACGGAACGCGGCCCGAGCAGGCTTTCGTGTTCGCGGGACAACTTGAGTTTGAAGGCCTTGCCGTCGCGGCCGGCCGGCATGCAGTGGTTGGCCAGCTGCAGGCTCATGCCGGTAAGGCCCAAGGCGGGTACCACCTCGGTCCAGGGCGCGTTGGGATCCGCGGCACGGGCCGGCGCCGGCCTGGGAGGCGTCCGCTCGGCAGGTGGCGGTTCGCTCACCCGGGGAGCCGCCGGTGCGGGCTCGGCATACGAGGCCTTGGGCGCACTCGCCGGCTTCGCCGGCGGCGCGGACGGGTTCCCGGCTGACGGCGCGGGGCGCGCGGCACCGCCAGGCCGGCTGCCGCCGGTGGATTCGGCCGCAGCATCGGGACGAAACGCCAGCATGCGCAGCAGCACCATTTCGAAACCACCGCGCGGATCGGGCGACAGCGGCAGATCACGCCGCCCCATCAGGGCGATCTGATAGTACAGCTGGACGTCTTCCGGACTCAGCGTGGTCGCGAGCTGCCGGATCAGTTCGGGCTCGTCGACGCGTTCGTCGCTCAATTCCGGCACCTGCTGGATCAGGGCGATTTGCTGCAGCAGGGTGATCAGATCCGCAAGCACCGCGCTGTAGTCCGGCGCCTGTTCGGCGAGCTTCGCCACCTCCGACAGCAGGTGCGAACCGTCTCCTGCCGCCAGCGTATTCAGCAGCGCGTGGACGTGCTCGCGGGAGATACCGCCCAGCATATCCAGCACCTCGGGCTCGCGCACCGCACCTTCCCCGAAGGCGATGGCCTGATCCAGCAGGCTCAGCGCGTCGCGCATACTGCCGTCGGCGGCCAGCGCCAGCTGGCGCAAGGCGGCGGGTTCCGCTTGGATCTTCTCGGCGTCCAGCAGCTTGGCCAGATGCTCCGCGATCATTTCCGCCGGCAGGCGCTTGAGATTGAATTGCAGGCAGCGGGACAGCACCGTCACCGGCAGACGCTGCGGATCGGTGGTGGCCAGCAGGAATTTGACGTGCGGCGGCGGCTCCTCAAGCGTCTTGAGCAGCGCGTTGAAGCTGTGTCCGGAGAGCATGTGCACCTCGTCGATGAGGTACACCTTGTAGCGACCCCGCGTGGGGGCGTACTGGACGTTCTCCAGCAGCTCGCGGGTATCCTCGACCTTGGTGCGCGAGGCGGCGTCCACCTCGATCAGATCGAGGAAACGGCCTTCGTCGATCTCCCGGCAGCTGTCGCATACGCCGCAGGGGGTGGAGGTCACACCCGTCTCGCAATTGAGGCACTTGGCGATGATGCGCGCCAGCGTGGTCTTGCCCACCCCGCGGGTACCGGTGAACAGATACGCATGATGCAGGCGACCCTGGTCGAGGGCATTCACCAGCGCACGCAGAACATGCTGCTGCCCCACCATTTCCTGGAAATTGCGGGGCCGCCACTTGCGGGCGAGGACCTGGTAACTCATTCCGGTTGAGGGATTTTGGTCGGCAAGGGAGATTGACTATACCGTTTGGAGGCAACCCGTACCAGCCACACCCCGGCGCCCGATGCCACTGCTACCGTTGCTCCCTTCCGGGCCTGGCGGGGTTTACAGTTTCTCGTCGCGGAGGGGCCGATACGGGCCACCATAACCCGGTGTTTTCGGGGATGTCCGGAAGGCCGCACAGCCCCGAATTGAGGCCGCGTATCCTATCACAGATGCAGGAGACGGATGGTGCCCGGAGCCGGGGTCGAACCGGCATGGCCTTACGGCCGAGGGATTTTAAGTCCCTTGCGTCTACCAATTCCGCCATCCGGGCCAAGCGTCAGCCGCGTATGCCCTTTACACAGCTTCCCGCTGCAGGGCGCAGGCCGGGCCAAAGGACAAAACCAAGGGAAAATGGAGGCTGGGGTCGGAATCGAACCGGCGTCCACGGCTTTGCAGGCCGCTGCATAACCACTCTGCCACCCAGCCGTCGCGCAGGGCCGGCATCATACCATGCCGCCCCCGGACAAGAAAAAACCTCGGACTGGCCGAGGTTTGATGAAATTCTGGAGCGGGAAACGAGACTCGAACTCGCGACCCCAACCTTGGCAAGGTTGTGCTCTACCAACTGAGCTATTCCCGCCCGAAGCGGCTGCCTATTCTAGGCGGAAACGCGTTCCTGTCAAGCCTGATCTCGGCTCATGGCGGCAATCATGTACTGCACCATCGACCACAGCGTCAGCAGGGCGGCCACGTAAAGTGCCACCAGACCGATTTTATAGGTGGGATAGCCGAACAGGGGCAGCTGGTAAAGCAGCAGCACGATGGCCAGCATCTGCATGGCGGTCTTCACCTTGCCCACGAAGGAGACCGCCACCCGATGGCGCGCGCCCACGTGCGCCATCCATTCGCGCAGCGCGGAAATGGTGATCTCGCGGCCGATGATGATCATGGCGGCGATGGCCAGGAAAAAGGAGCGGTGCTGGTCGACCAGCAGGATGAGCGCGACCGCAACGATGAGCTTGTCCGCCACCGGATCGAGAAAGGCGCCGAAGTGCGAGGACTGTTTAAGATAACGGGCCAGAAAACCGTCCAGCCAGTCGGTAAAGCCGGCCAGGGCGAAAATGGCGGCGCTGGCCGGCCCGACCCAGGTGAACGGCAGATAAAAGACCAGCACCATCAGCGGGATCAGGACGATCCGCGCCAGGGTCAGCAGGTTCGGAAGGTTCAGAGTAAATTGCATTCAGGCGTCACTGTGAAAATGGTCGTAAACCTGCTGGGCCAGGTGCTTGCTGATGCCGGGCACCTTGGCCAGCTCCTCGACGCCGGCCTGGGTCACGCCGCGCAACCCGCCGAACTGCCGCAGCAACGCCTGTCGGCGCTTGGGACCGAGACCCGCAATCTGTTCCAGCGGCGACGTGCTGCGGCGGCGTGCACGCTGGGCGCGGTGTCCCGTTATGGCGAACCGGTGCGCCTCGTCGCGAACCTGCTGGATCAGGTGCATAGCCTTGGAATCTCCAGGCAGTTTAATCATGGTCTTGGCATCGCTCAACACGAGCCGGTCGAGCTCGGGACGTCGCCCCTCGCCCTTGGCCACTCCGATCAGGCGGACACCCTGGACGCCCTGCTCCGTCAACACGTCCAGCGCCTGCCGCACCTGGCCGCGTCCGCCGTCGATCAGCAGCACGTCCGGCAGGGTACCCTCGCCTTTCACCAGGCGCGCATAGCGCCGGGTCAGCGCCTGCTTCATGGCCCCGTAGTCGTCGCCGGGCTCGATCCCCTCGATGTTGAAACGCCGGTAGGCGCTCTTGACCGGTCCTTCGGGGCCGAACACCACGCAGGAGGCCACCGTCGCCTCGCCCTGCGTGTGGCTGATGTCGAAGCACTCGATGCGCGCGGGCGGCGCCTCCAACCCCAGAGCCTCCTGCAGCGCGACGATGCGGGCCTGCTGGTTGCCGTGCAACGCCAGGCGCGCGGCCAGGGCGTGCTGCGCGTTCTGCCGTGCCAGCTTCATCCAGCGCGCGCGGGTGCCGCGCAGGCGCGTGGCGATGCTGACCTTGCGGCCCTGCTTGTCGCTGAGCATCTCGGCAAGCGCCGCCTCGTCCATCAGGGCATGGCTGGCGAGGATCTCCCCCGGCACTTCGCGGGGAAATAACTGCGGTTGCCCAGGTTGTGGCCGTGGCGGATGTTGAATACCTGCACGCAGGCGCTGCTGGCGCTGACCTCGCAGGCGAACAGGTCGACATCACCGGCCTCGGCGGTGACGTATTGCTGTGACGCCACCTTGCGCAGATTCTCGATCTGGTCTCGCAATACCGCGGCGCGTTCGTACTTGAGCTGCTCGGCGGCGGCATCCATCTGCCGCACCAGATCGTCGATCACGTCGCTGCTGCGCCCTTCCAGAAACTGGATGGTGTGGGCCACGTCCTGCGCATAATCCTCCGCCGAGACCAGCCCCACGCAGGGGCCCGCGCAGCGCTTGATCTGGTACTGCAGGCAGGGACGCGAGCGGTTGTTGTAAAAGCTGTCCTCGCACTGGCGCACGCGAAACACCTTTTGCAGCAGGTCGAGGGTTTCGCGCACCGCGGCCGCGCTCGGATAGGGACCAAAATAGCGGCCCTTGCCGCGGCGTGCGCCGCGATGAAACCCGAGGCGCGGGAACGGATGCTCCGTCGCCATGTAGATATAGGGATAGCTCTTGTCGTCCCGGAATATGACGTTGTAGCGCGGCCGGTGCTGCTTGATGAGATTGCTCTCCAGCAGCAGCGCTTCGGCCTCGGTATTGGTGACCGTAACCTCGATGCCCTGGATCTGGCGCACCATGGAGGCGATGCGCGGGCTGGGCTGATTGCGCCGGAAATAACTCGAAACGCGTTTGCGCAGGTCCTTGGCCTTGCCGACGTACAGGATCTCGCGGTCCGGGCCGAGCATGCGGTACACGCCCGGTCGATGGGTGAGCGCCTTCAAAAAGGATTTGGAATCGAAACCTTCCGACATGGGCGGAACTGTAGCAGCGCTTAGTCGCGCGCTTCGATCAGGGCGCGTGCCTGCTCGAACACCTCGTGAAACATGGCCTCCGTGAGGCGGCCGGTGTTGGTATTGTAGCGACTGCAGTGATACGAATCGATCAACCGCCGGCCGTCGCCCAGGCGGTGCACCGCGCCGTGCGCAAAACGGTACGCACTCTGCTTTTCACCCAGGCATTTCAAGACCGCGTTATGCGCGATGCTGCCCAGGGCGAGCAGCACGGCATCCTCCCTCAATCCCTCGATCTCCGCGCGCAGGTAACCGAGGCAGTTGCGCACCTCTTCGGTGGTCGGCTTGTTTTCGGGCGGCAGGCATTTCACGGCGTTGGTGATGCGTGCGCCGCGCAGCTTCAAGCCATCCCCGGCGTGCTCCGATACCGGACGGCTGCCGAAACCGTACTTGTGCAGCGTCTCGTACAGCAGGATGCCGGCGTAGTCGCCCGTGAACGGACGTCCGCTGGCATTGGCGCCGTGCATGCCCGGTGCCAGCCCGACGATCAGCAGTTTGGGATTCGCATCCCCGAACGGCGCAACCGGCCGGCAATGGTATTCGGGATGATCGGCCTTCACGCCATCCATGAAGTCCGCCAGGCGATCGCAGCGGCGGCAGTCCGGATCGAACGCGACTTCGTTCACGCTTTACACCTCACCGGCCTGTCTCCGACTCGTTCCAATCCTTGTAAGGATGTTTGACCAGGCAGACGTTGTAATAACGCGGATCGTGCGAGACCTCTTCACCCAGCCAGTCCGGCCGCTCGAAGGCCTCCTCCGGTTCGGCCAGCTCGATCTCGGCGACGACGAGGCCCGCGTTGTCGCCCTCGAACACGTCCACTTCCCAGACATGGCCGGCATGCTCGACATAATGGCGGGTCTTTTCGATCAGCGGCCCCTCGCAGAGGGTCGACAGGATCTCGTGCGCCTCGGCGAGCGGAATCTCGTACTCGTATTCCTGGCGCTCGACGCCCAGGGTGGCGCCCTTGATGTTGAGATGCGCCTTTTGATCGGAGACGCGCACGCGCACCGAGGCGTTGCCGCTCTGATTGAGGTAGCCCTGCCGGTAACGTACGGAACGGTCGACCCGGTCGCGCCAGGCCTCGGAGATCACCAGGAATTTGCGTTCGACCTCGCGTCCCATGGGGAACCCCGGGTCAGAAACGCAATAGGGCCGAACCCCAGGTAAAGCCGCCGCCGAAGGCCTCCATCAGCACCGTCTCGCCGGTTTTGATCCGGCCGTCGCGCACGGCGGCGTCCAGGGCCAGGGGGATCGACGCGGCCGAGGTGTTGCCGTGTTCGTCCACGGTCACCACGACGTTTTCCATCGACATGCCGAGCTTGCGCGCGGTCGCGGAAATGATGCGGATGTTGGCCTGGTGAGGCACCAGCCAGTCGATGTCGCTCTTGGCCATGCCGTTGGCATCCAGGGTTTCGTCGACGATACGGCCCAGGGTGTTCACCGCCACGCGGAACACCTCGTTACCCTTCATCTGGATGTAGGCCTCGCCGGCCAGCATCCTGTCGATGCCCTGCGAAACGCCGTAGGGCACGGTCAGCAGGCTTTCGAAGCTGCCGTCGGCATGCAGGTGGGTGGAAAGAATGCCCGGCTCCTCGCTGGCCTCGACCACCACGGCACCGGCGCCGTCGCCGAACAGCACGCAGGTGCCGCGATCCTTCCAGTCGATGATGCGGGACAGGGTTTCCGCACCGATGACCAGCGCGCACTTGGCACTGCCGGCACGGATGAATTTGTCGACCACGCCGAGCGCATAGACGAAACCGGTGCACACCGCTTGGATATCGAATGCGGCGCAGCCGTGGATGTCGAGACGCTGCTGAAGCAGACAGGCGGTGCTGGGAAAGATACGGTCGGGCGTGGTGGTCGCCACCACGATGAGATCGACCTCGCGCGGCTTGCGCCCCGCCATCTCCAGCGCGCGGCGCGCTGCGGCCTCGGCCAGATCGCAGGTGGTTTCGCCGTCGGCGGCGAGGTGGCGTTTCTTGATGCCGGTCCGTTCCCGGATCCATTCATCCGTGGTTTCCACCATCTTTTCCAGATCGTGGTTGGTCAGTATCCGTTCAGGAAGATGACTGCCGGTCCCGGTTATCCGTGCATACATTGACGTCAGCTGGCCTTCTTCTGCGACAGCAGCACTTCGAGTTGCTTGTCGATGAGCTGCGGGATGTTCTTCTGCGCCTCGATGCGGGCAATGCGGATGGCATAGCCGAACGACACCCGGTCGGAACCGCCGTGGCTCTTGACCACGATGCCCTGCAGACCCAGCAGGCTGGCGCCGTTGTACTGACGGGGATCGATCTGCTTGCGCAGATTGCGCAGCAGCGGCAGCGTCACCACCGCCAACGCCTTGTACAGCAGGTTTTCCTTGATCACCTGCTTGAGGACATGCCCCACCATCTTGGCCACGCCTTCGCTGGTCTTAACGGAGACGTTGCCGACGAACCCGTCGCAGACGACCACGTCCACGTCGGACAGATAGATGTCGTCGCCCTCGACAAAACCAATATAGTTCAGGGGGCTGTCGGCCAGCATGTCGCCGGCCTCCTTCACCGTGTCGTTGCCCTTGATGGCCTCCTGCCCGACATTGAGCAGGCCCACGCGCGGCGCTTTTTTATTGTCCACGGCGCTGGCCAGCACCGAGCCCATCATGGCGAACTGATAAAGCTGGTCGGCCGTGCAATCCACGTTGGCGCCCAGGTCGAGCATGTGGGTATGACCGTACACCGAGGGCAGCGCGGTGCAGATCGCCGGGCGGTCGATGCCGGGCAGGGTCTTGAGCACGTACTTGGCGGTGGCCATCAGGGCGCCGGTATTGCCGGCGCTGACGCAGGCGTCGGCCTCGCCCGCCTTGAGCATATTGATCGCCACGCGCATGGACGAGTCTTTCTTGTTACGCAGCGCGAGCGCCGGCGGTTCGCCCATGTCCACCGACTGACTGGCATGGCGGATCTCCAGCCGCTCCGATTCGCCGGCGTGGTTCTCGCTCAGGGCCTTTTCGATGACGGCGCGGTCACCGACCAGAATCAGCTTCAGGTCGGGATAGCGGTCGACGGCGTCCAGTGCGGCAGGCACGACCACCCCGACACCGTGATCGCCACCCATGGCGTCAAGTGCAATGCGATAGATAGTAGACATAGGTCCAAAGAAAATCGCGGGATCTAATCCCGCGATCTGGTCAGTTCATTGCCGACTTCGACTTCAGTCTTCGTCTTCAACTTCGACCACGTTCTTGATGATCTGCTTGCCACGGTAGAAGCCGTCCGGCGTCATGTGGTGGCGCAGATGGGTCTCGCCGGTCGTCGGGTCGACGGACAACGCGGGAGTCTTGAGCGCATCGTGGGCGCGGCGCATGCCACGCTTGGAGCGGGTTTTACGATTCTGCTGAACGGCCATGGTCTGTTACTCCAATCATTTCATCTGCTTCAGCACCGCAAAGGGATTGTCGCGATCCTCATCCCGGGGTGCTGCGTCATCATCTTTCGTCCGAGGCGTCTGTTCCAGCTTGACCGCGCACTGTTCCGGCGAATGGCTGGGTGCCATCGGCAGGGCCAGCATCAATTCGTCCTCGACCAGGTCCGAAACCTCCAGGGTCTCGTCCTCCACA
The DNA here is from genome assembly GCA_037388465.1 of Gammaproteobacteria bacterium. Lineage (NCBI taxonomy): Bacteria > Pseudomonadati > Pseudomonadota > Gammaproteobacteria > Gammaproteobacteria bacterium. The sequence goes on along the minus strand of JARRKE010000021.1, from coordinate 17,868 downwards.
AGCAGGGTCTCGAACCCTTCCTGCAGACGCTGGGCCTCGGCATCGCTGTGCACAAGCAACAGTTCGAGCCGGACCTCCGCCTTGAACGGCATGGGTTCCAGACAGCGCTGGCACAGCAGGGTCAGGACGGCAGAAATACTGCCGGCCAACATGGGGTGCCCGGTTTCGGAATTGAAGAACCTCAGTTCCACCTCGGCGGTATCGGCAGGCGCCGCCAACAGGCCGGCCAGCCGCTCCATCTTCGCCAGAGAGACCCTGCCCTTCAGAATCCGCCCCTGTTCGACCAACCGGAAGGGGTTCAACCGCACCGGCAAGCGCTCAGACGTCATAGGGCGCGAATTCTACTTGTTTCACGATCTGGCTGTCAAAGGGAAAAAACCTGCAAAATCCGAAAGTTGCGCTTGAATTATCGGCGCTTACTGTCGGATACTCCGCTCTCTGCTGCAAGCCGCGGATAACACATTGTTTAAAAAGGTACTCATCGCCAATCGGGGGGAGATTGCGGTGCGGGTCATCCGGGCCTGCGCCGAACTGGGGATCACCTCCGTGGCCGTCTATACCGATGCCGACCGGCACGGATTGCACGTCAAAAAGGCCGACGAGTCCTATTATATCGGGCCGGACTCGGTCGCCGGCTATCTGAACGTCCACCGCCTGGTGAACCTCGCCCGGGCCGCGGGCTGCGACGCCATCCACCCCGGCTACGGCTTCCTGTCCGAAAACCCGCAGCTGGCCGAAACCTGCGCCCGGCATGGCATCGCCTTCGTGGGACCGGCGGCCGACGTCATCAGCCGCATGGGCGACAAGATCGCCGCCCGCCAGGCCATGATCGCCGCCGGCGTCCCGGTCATTCCCGGCAGCGAGGGCAATCTCCAGGACCTGGACGAGGCCCTGGCCCTTGCCGAGGACATCGGCTACCCCGTCATGCTCAAGGCCACCAACGGCGGCGGCGGACGCGGCATCCGCCGCTGTGAAAATCCCGGTGAGCTGCGCCGCAATTTCAAGCGCGTGCTGTCGGAAGCAGCCAAGGCCTTCGGCAGCGCCGACGTCTACATGGAAAAGGCCATCGTCAACCCGCGGCACATCGAGGTGCAGATCCTGGGTGACACCCACGGCAACATCATCCACCTGTTCGAGCGCGACTGCTCGATCCAGCGCCGGCATCAGAAACTGATCGAGATCGCCCCCTCCCCCCAGCTGGACGCCGACCAGCGGGCGCTGATGGGGGAACTGGCCGTCAAGGCCGCCCGGGCGGTCGGCTACCAGAATGCGGGCACGGTGGAATTCCTGCTCACCGGGGACGGCGAGTGCTACTTCATGGAAATGAACACCCGCCTGCAGGTTGAGCATCCCATCACCGAGATGATCACCGGCATCGACATCGTTCAGGAACAGCTGCGCATCGCGGCCGGTGAGGCCCTCGCCTATACTCAGGAGCAGGTGCAGCACCGCGGCTATGCGATCGAGTTCCGCATCAACGCCGAGGACCCGCGCAACGACTTCCTGCCGAGCTTCGGGCGCATCACGCGCTATTTCGCCCCCGGCGGCCCCGGGGTACGCACCGACGGCGCCATCTACACCGGCTACCATATTCCGCCGCACTACGACTCGTTGTGCGTGAAACTCATCGTCTGGGCGCTGGACTGGGATACCGCCGTGCGCCGCTCGCGCAGGGCGCTGCGCGACATCGGCCTGTTCGGCATCAAGAGCACGATTCCCTATTATCTGGAGATCCTGGAGTCAAAGGACTTCATCGAACACCACTTCGATACCAGCTTCGTTGAGGCCCACCCCGAACTGACCGAGTACTCCACCCGCCGCCCGACGCGCGAAATCGCCGCCGTCGTCTCGGCGGTCATCGCCGCACATCACGGTCTTTAGGACGCACAGATGCCAAAAGTTGAAATTACAGAAACCATCCTGCGCGATGCCCATCAGTGCCTGATCGCCACCCGCATGCGCACCAGCGACATGCTGCCGATCTGCGCCAAACTGGACCAGGTCGGCTACTGGTCGCTGGAGGTCTGGGGCGGCGCCACCTTCGATGCCTGCGTGCGCTTCCTCAAGGAAGACCCCTGGGAACGCCTGCGCGAACTGCGCAAGGCCCTGCCCAACACCCGGCTGCAGATGCTGCTGCGCGGGCAGAACCTGCTGGGCTACCGGCACTACTCCGACGACGTGGTGCGCAAGTTCGTGGAACGCTCGGCCGACAACGGCATCGACGTGTTCCGGATCTTCGACGCCCTCAACGACCTGCGCAACCTGCGCACCGCCATCGACGCGGTCAAGAAGGCGGGCAAGCACGCCCAGGGCGCGATCTCCTATACCGTGAGCCCGGTGCATACCGTGGAGCAGTTCGTGGCCGACGCCCGCAAGCTGGAGGAGATGGGCTGCGACAGTATCGTCATCAAGGACATGGCCAGCCTGCTCACCCCGTTCGCCGCCGAACAGCTGGTCAGCGCCCTGAGCAAGGCCATCTCCGTACCGCTGCAGCTGCACTCGCATGCCACCTCGGGCATGTCGGAGATGTCGCACCTGAAGGCGGTCGAACACGGCTGCACCCACATCGATACCGCGATCTCCGCGTTCTCCGGCGGCGCCAGCCACCCCGCCACCGAAAGCATGGTCGCCGCGCTGCAGGACACCCCCTACGACACCGGCCTGAACCTGCCGCTGCTGCAGGAGATCGGCATGTACTTCCACGAGGTGCGCAAGAAATACCGCCAGTTCGAGAGCGAGTTCACCGGCATCGACACGCGCGTGCACGTGAACCAAGTGCCCGGCGGCATGATCTCCAACCTCATCAACCAGATGCGCGAACAGGGCGCGCTGGACAAGTTCAACGCCGTGCTGGAAGAGATCCCGCGGGTGCGCGAGGACCTCGGCTACCCGCCGCTGGTCACCCCCACCTCCCAGATCGTCGGCACCCAGGCCGTCATGAACGTACTCACCGGCGAGCGCTACAAAACCATCACCAACGAGGTGAAGCTCTACCTGCAGGGCCGTTACGGCCGTGCGCCGGGGCGCGTGAATCCCGTGGTGCGGCGCAAGGCCATCGGCAACACCGACATCATCGACAGCCGCCCGGCCGACCTGCTGGAGGACGAATTCGACAACCTGCGCGAGGCGGTGGGCGAACTCGCCCACAACGACGAGGACGTGCTGATCTACGCCATGTTCCCCGAGATCGGGCGCGAATTCCTGGAGCAGCGCGCGGAGGACAACCTGACGCCGGAGCCCCTGGAACGGCCGGCACAGGAAACGGCGCCGGCGGCCCCGACCACCGCCCCGGTCGAGTTCAACGTCACCATGCACGGCGAGACTTACCACGTGCACATCAGCGGTTCCGGCCACGAGCGCGACGGCATCCGGCCCTATTTCGTCACCGTCGACGGCATGCCGGAAGAAATCATGCTCGAGAGTCTGGAGGAGATCGAGCTGACGCCCGCCGCCGGAGGCGGGAGTACCAAACCCGCCGAACGCGGCACCAGCAAGCGTCCCCGCGCCACCAAGCCGGGCCAGGTCAGCGTGACCATGCCCGGCACCGTCATCGACGTCCTGGTGGAGGTCGGCTCGGAGGTCAAGGCGGGCGACCCCGTGCTGGTCATCGAGGCCATGAAAATGGAAACCGAAATCCAGGCGCCGGTCGCGGGCAAGGTAACCGAGATCTACGTCAGCAAGGGCGAGAGCGTCAATCCGGACGAAGTCCTGATCGAACTCGAGTAGGCCCATGGCGGTACCGATCATCCTGGCGTCGAGTTCGCCGTTTCGCCGCGCCCTGCTCGACCGGCTGCGCCTCGACTTCACCTGTATCAGCCCCGAGGTCGACGAATCCCGGCGCCCCGGCGAAACGCCCGCGCAGCTGGTCAAGCGCCTGTCCGAGGCCAAGGCCCGGGCCGTCGCCGAACAGGCCGAACGCGGCCTGATCATCGGTTCGGACCAGTGCGCCGAATGCGAAGGCGAAATCCTGGGCAAGCCCGGCGACCACGCCCGGGCGGTGGAGCAGCTGCGCTTCCTGTCGGGCAAGGAAGTGCGTTTTCATACCGGGCTGGCGCTGCTGAACGCGCAAAGCGGAGAACTGCAGGTGGACGACGTGTTGTTCACCGTCGTGATGCGGCCGCTGCGGGACGCACAGATCGAGGCCTATCTGCAGGCCGAGCAGCCCTACAACTGCGCGGGCAGCTTCAAGTCGGAGGCACTGGGCATCTGCCTGTTCGAGGCCATGCGCGGCGACGACCCGACCGCGCTGATCGGCCTGCCGCTGATCCGCCTCACCACCATGCTCGAGACCGAGGGCGTCCGCGTCTGCGGCTAGCCTTTTATCCGGCTAATCCAGCTTCAGCTGCCGGGCCTCCAGCTGCGTCATGAACGCCCGGGCGGCCGAGGTGCCGACCTCGCCGGTCAGACGCTCCAGCCAGGGTTTGCGCGGCGTGTAATTGACGATGCGCTTGGCGCCGATCACATCGCGGGCCACGTAGGTGGGACTGCCGAAACCGTCGATCAGGCCCAGCTTGAGCGCATCCTTGCCCGTCCATACCCAGCCGCTGAACAACTGCGGCGTATCCTTCTTGAGACGCTTGCCACGCCCCTGCTCCACCGCCTGGATGAACTGCTGGTGAATCTGGTCCAGCATCTGCTGGACATGGGTCACGTCCTCCGGATTCTGCGGCAAGAAGGGATCGAGCATGCCCTTGTGGTCGCCCGAGGTCAGCAGGCGGCGCGTCACGCCGAGCTTCTTGATCGCATCCACGAATCCGAAGCTGTCCATGCGCACCCCGATCGAGCCGACCAGACTGGCCGGGTTGGCATAGATCCTGTTCGCCGCGGCGGCAACGTAATAAGCGCCCGAGGCGCCGACGTCCTCGATGACCGCATAAACCGGAATCTTGGGATGAGCCTGTTCCAGCCGGCGGATGGCATCGTAGATATAAGCGGACTGCACCGGGCTGCCGCCGGGACTGTTGATGCGCAGGATCACACCTGCCGTGCCCTTGGCCTCAAAGGCGTTTTCCAGCGCCGACACGATATTCTGCGCGTCGGCGTCGTTACCCGCCCCGATCACCCCGTTCAGATCGACCAACGCGGTGTGCCGGCCCTCGACCAGGCTGGGCGCCTTGCCGTAATTCCCCACGAAGATCGCCAGCAGCAGGAACAGGTAGATAAAACCGAGCAATTTGAAAAATATCCCCCAGCGCCGCGAGATCTGCTGCTCCCGCAGGCCCGCCTCGGCCAGGCGCATCAGGGCCTGTCGTTCCCAGCCCTGCGGTTCGTTCTGGCCGGGCCGTTGTTGATTCGCGTCGCTCATATCCCTCTCCTCTGCGCAGCAGATGGTTCCTCGTCGTTCAGGCCCCGGCCGCCTCGGGCAGCCGCTGATCCAGCCAGGCCGGCAGTTCGGTGATCGCCTCGATGTAACCCACCGTCCGGTGTGCCTGCAGGCGCTCCAGCGAATGCACGCCGTAACTCACCGCCAGGGCGTCCACGCCCGCATTCTGTCCCATCAGCACATCGTATTCCGAATCGCCGATCATCAGGGCGGCGCCAGGCTGCGTGTCCAGATCGGTCAGGATCTCGTGCAGCATCTGCGGGTGCGGCTTGGAAAAGGTCTCGTCCGCGCAGCGCGTGACCGCGAACAGATCGCCCAGGCCGGTTTCCTCCAGCACCCGGTCGAGGCCGCGGCGCGACTTGCCGGTGGCGACCGCCAGGTAATAGCCCTGCTGACGCAGCCCGGTCAGCGTTTCCCGGGCACCGGCATACAGCGGGCTGGGCGTATCGTCGCCGCCCAGAAAATAATCGCGGTAGGCCGCCGAATAGCGTTCGATGAACGCCTCGTCGGCCGCGGGGAACAGGGCGAGGATCGCCTCGCGCAGGCCCAGCCCGATGACGTCGCGCAGTGCCTCGCGCGGCGGCACGTTACCGCCCGCGTCCACGGCCGCACGATGCAGGCAGGAGACGATGCGCGCCACCGAATCCATCACCGTGCCGTCCCAATCGAAGATCAGCAATTCGTAGTCTTGTTTCACTGCAGTCATTTGAACGTTTTCAGAAAATCCTTCAGGTCGCCAGGCAACGCTGCCTGCACATGATACTTGCGCCCGCTTACAGGCAGTTGAAAGCGCAACTCGCTGGCGTGCAGAAACAAACGCTTGAGTCCTTCCCGCCGCAGGGTCCGGTTGAAGTCGAAGTCGCCGTACTTTTCGTCCCCGGCGACGGGGTGCCCGATATGCGCGGCATGCACGCGGATCTGGTGCGTACGGCCGGTAAAGATGCGCACATCCGCCAGCGTGGCCTGCGGCCAGCGCTTTTTGGGCGTGAACAGGCTGCTCGCCGCCTTGCCGGCCTCGTCGACGCTCACCTTCGAGTGCGCCGCACCCTCGCCGCGGCTCAGCGCCAGCTCGACGCGCCGCGGCCCGCCTTCCCAGTGTCCCGCCAGCAGCGCCAGGTAATGCTTTTCCACCTTGCCGTCGCGCAGCAGTCCGTGCAGCTCGTTCAGCACGGCGCGGGTCTTGGCCACCACCAGGCAGCCGCTGGTGGCCCGGTCCAGACGATGCGCCAGTTCGAGAAACGGCGCGTTGGGGCGGATCGCCCGCAGCGCCTCGATCACTCCGAACCCCAGGGTGCTGCCGCCATGCACGGCCAGCCCGCTGGGCTTGTCGAGAATCATCAGGTACTCGTCCTCGGCCAGGATCGCCGCCTCGAGGCGTTCGTCCAATCCGGCCGGCAGCTGCGGGGCCTCCTTCGGTGCCTGGGCCTGCCGAACCGGCGGGAGGCGGACCTCATCCCCGGCCTGCAGCCGGTACTCGGGCTTGATGCGCTTGCCGTTCACCCGCACCTCGCCCTTGCGCAGAATCCGGTAGATCCGGCTGCGGGGCACACCTTTCAGGACCCGCAGCAGATAATTGTCCACCCGCTGGCCGGCCTCGGCGCGGCTTACCTGCTGGTGTCTGACCCCGCTTGCGGGCTTGGCGGATGGCGTGCTCATGCGCGGATAATAACAGTTCAATCAAGGGTTTGATGGAATTCCTGCGGGCTGATATAGTGCATAAGTCGCCGGACATTTTGCGTACAACAGACTGGCGACAGTGCGTTATTTAAAGATTTTTCCGCCAGACCCGGCCTAGACCGGGTTTGGCGTGTGAAAGTAGCCCGCTCAGCACCTAAACCGCGTGAGCGTCGTGATTAACTATATCGCCCCCAGATTCGGAATGTCTCTGACCGTGCATCTAATTACACAGATGCTGTCTCTTTGCGTGAGACCGCAGATCAGAACTTGGCAGGCCGCGCCGTCCAAGACCGTGCGCAGGCAGCCGCTCCCGGGTGTGGGTGAGCGTATGCCAAGAGACCCTCTTAATGAAACGTATCCTCATCAATGCCACGCAGCCCGAAGAGATCCGGGTTGCGATGGTCGATGGCCAGAAGCTCTACGATCTCGATATCGAGGTTCCCTCCCGCGAACAGCGTAAGGCGAACATCTACAAGGGTGTCATCACCCGCGTCGAGCCCAGCCTGGAAGCGGCCTTCGTCAACTATGGCGCCGAGCGCCATGGTTTCCTGCCCTACAAGGAAATCGCCCCCGAGTACTACGCCGAAGGGGTGAGTGGCAACGGCGGCCGTCCTCCCATCAAGGAAGCCGTCAAGGAAGGCCAGGAAGTCATCGTCCAGGTCGACAAGGAAGAACGCGGCACCAAGGGCGCCGCGCTCACCACCTATATCAGCCTGGCCGGGCGCTACCTGGTGCTCATGCCCAACAACCCCAAGGCCGGCGGCGTATCCCGGCGCATCGAGGGCGAGGAACGCGCCCTCATCCGCGAGGCCCTCTCCAAGCTCGACATCCCCGGCGACATGGGCGTCATCGTGCGCACCGCGGGCGTGGATCGCAGCGCCGAGGAACTGGAATGGGACTTCGGCTACCTGAAGACCCTGTGGGAAGCGATCAAGAAGGCGGGCGCGGAGAACAAGGCGCCGGTTCTGATCTACCAGGAAAGCGACATCATCATCCGCGCCCTGCGCGACTACTTCCGCGCGGACATCGGTGAAATCCTCATCGACGACGAGCAGGTGCACCAGCGCGCCACCGACTTCATGCAGATGGTCATGCCCCAGCATCTGCGCAAGCTCAAGATCTACAGCGACCGCGTGCCGCTGTTCAACCGTTTCCAGGTGGAAAGCCAGATCGAGTCCGCCTTCGAGCGCGAGGTCACCCTGCCCGGCGGCGGCGCCATCGTCATCGACCACACCGAGGCGCTGATCTCCATCGACATCAACTCGGCGCGCGCCACCAAGGGCAGCGACATCGAGGAGACCGCGCTAAACACCAACCTGGAGGCGGCCGACGAGATCGCCCGCCAGCTGCGCCTGCGCGACCTGGGCGGCCTGATCGTGATCGACTTCATCGACATGGCGCCCAGCAAGAACCAGCGCGAGGTCGAAAACCGCCTGCGCGACGCCGTCAAGCTCGACCGGGCCCGCGTGCAGATGGGGCGCATCTCGCGCTTCGGCCTGCTGGAAATGTCGCGCCAGCGCCTGCGCCCGTCGCTGGGCGAGTCCAGCCAGATCGTCTGCCCCCGCTGCTCGGGCCAGGGCACCGTGCGCAGCGTGGAATCGCTGAGCCTGTCCATCCTGCGCCTCATGGAAGAAGAGGCCATGAAGGAAAAGACGGGCGAGGTCATTGCCCAGGTGCCCGTCGAGGTGGCCACCTTCCTGCTCAACGAAAAGCGCGAAGCCGTCGCGGACATCGGAACCCGCCATCAGGTCCGGCTCACCATCCTGCCGAACCCGCAGCTGCAGACACCGCACTATGATGTGACACGCCTGCGCACGGACGAAATGTCGCGCGACAGCCAGAGCAGCTACGAACTCATCAAGCCCGAGGAAGAGGAACCGCGTACGGCCGCCGCCGCGCAGCAGCGCGCCGAAACGCCGCTGGTCCAGAGCGTCACCCCGGCCACACCGGCACCGATGGTGGCCGAACCCGAGGATTCCACAGCCGGGCAGCAAACGCTGAAACCCGGCCTGCTCGTCCAGTTCTGGAACTACTTTTTCGCCCCCGACCCGCGCCGCGGGCAAATCAAGGTCGAGGAAGAAGCACCCAAGCCCAGAAAACAAAGCCCGCGCCGCTCCAGCCAGAAGGAAGAGCGCGGTGAACAACGCCGTCGCCGGCCGGCTTCCTCCAGAAACGGTTCGGACGAGCAAAAAGGTTCGAGGCCGCAAAAGAAGGAAGCCCGGCAGCAGGCACAGCCCGAGGCTGAAAAGCCGCGCCAGGAAACCCAGCAGTCCAAGGGTGAACAGCAACCCGCCAAGGGCGAACAGGAAAAACCGGAAAACGGCGGCTCCTCCAAACCATCGGGCAGTCGCTCGAGCCGCGGACGTCGCGGCGGACGTCGCCGTAACCGCAATCGTTCGGAGCAGTCGCAAAACGCCCAGCAAGGTGAACAGCAGCCGCAAGGCAGCCAGGACCAGAGCGGGCAGCAACCTCAAGGTGGTCAACCCCAAGGCGGTCAGCCCCAGGGAGGTCAGCCCCAGGGAGGTCAGCCCCAGGGAGGTCAGCCCCAGGGTGGTCAGCCCCAGGGTGGTCAGCCCCAGGGTGGTCAGCCCCAGGGTGGTCAGCCCCAGGGAGGTCAGCCCCAGGGTGGTCAGCCCCAGGGTGGTCAGCCCCAGGGTGGTCAGTCTCAGGGTGGTCAGCCCCAGGGCGGTCAACCGCAGCGCGATCAGTCTCAGGGTGGTCAGCCCCAGGGCGGTCAACCGCAGCGCGATCAGTCTCAGGGAGGGCAGCAGCCCCAGGGTAGTCAGAAACCCGCAGGAAGCAGCAGCGAGTCCGCGGAGAAAAAACCCGCAGCAGCCGAACCCGCGCCTCAGGAAGCGCGCAAGCCGGAAAGTGGTGAAAGCCGCAAGCCCGAGCAGTCGGCACCGCGTGCCGAGAGCAAACCCGAATCCGCCGGTCCCGGTGAAGTGAAACCCCTGCCGGTGATTAACCCCACCGCCGGCGCTGCGGAAAAACCGGCCCGACCCGAATCACCCACCCCGCGCAACGACGCACCGGCTGAAGCTGCACCCGCAGCCCACGCCGGCAGCGAAAACAAAGCGGAGTAAGAAGTCAGGCCCTGCCCCTGGCCGGCATTGCGCCGGCCAGGATCATGACAGGGGGCCGCCGTACGTCAGTACGCCGTCAGGCGGCGTCGAAATGACGGGTCTTGATGGTCTGCAACAGACCTTCGGCGGCTGCCTCGACGAGATCCAACACCTCCTCGAATCCCCGCTCTCCCCCGTAGTACGGGTCGGGCACATCGAGCCCCGTATGGCGCTCGCTGAAATCCAGGAACAAATACAGCCGGGACTCCATACCCGCGGGACAAACGGCCTGCAGGTTCGCGAAATTATCGCGGTCCATGGCGAGCACGTAATCGTATTCACCGAAATCGCGCGGCTCGACCCGCCGCGCCCGCTGGTCGGACAAATCCACACCCCGGCGCAGGGCCGCCGCCTGGGCGCGCTCGTCCGGCGGCTCGCCGATGTGATAGGCATGCGTGCCGGCGGAATCGACCCAGATCCTGTCCTCCAGCCCCTGTTCGGTCACCAAGCGCCAGAAGACGCCCTGCGCCGTCGGAGACCGGCAGATGTTGCCCATACAGCAGAACAGAACGCTAACTTTCTCCATAAATCAAAACCTTAAAGGCAACTTGTCAGGCATTACTCTAATAACAGCGGTTGTCGTTCAGATCATCATATCAGGCGACCGGGCTCGCGATGTACCGGGCAATCAAACCCCGAATGCAAACGATCCGGCTCAGACGCCGATGTTCAACGTCATGGCCGGATAGCTCTCGGATATCGGGATCGGGGTAGCGACCGAAAACGGCCGTACGTTAAGGAAATTCTGGAATTCCGGACAACTCAGGACGCAACGATCTTGCCCATCAGCATGAAGCTTCTGACAAAGGCATCCGCAAGGCGCGGATCCTTGATCATCGCCGCATAGTCGCCCTTTTTGAAGCGCAGCTTTCTGGAGGTGTAAGCCAGACCGAGCCCCATCAGATTCGGCGGCTTTTTCAGCATTTCGTACCAGTGATCCGGCGTGGCGCGCAGGTCCCAATTAAGCGGCTGGCCGTCATAGGCCCTGGCGTCGACGACAACCCCCTGGTTGACGACCACCACACCGCGGGGCTCGGCCTCCTGTTCGAAGCCATAACCCACATTCGCGGTGAAATTCATTCCCCCGAGGTCCTGGACCAGTTTGAGATCTCCATTCCAAGCCTCCTTGAATGCCTTCATCCAGGCATCACTAAACAAATCCTGCATTCTGTACGCTCCCTAAAGGCCGGAAACAATCAAACGAACCGCGTCATCATACCCACGAATAGCTCAGTGGACCACTCGGGAAATACACGTGCCACCGATGATACGGCTCCTTACCCTAGTGACTGACTATGAATCCGCCATGACAGTCATAAACGACCGCCATATGGAGAAAAAGAAAGAATTTATAAAAAAATTGGAGGCTGAATGAGAATATTCATTAATGCAGCCACGAATAAACGTGATTACTGTGGGCTTATGCCACCGGGGTGATGCGGATAACTGATAACAGAACAGTGACGGCCCCGCCGGACAGGGGGCCATCGATCTCTATCAACACATTACGCATTCGAGTCCGGCTCGAAAATCACGTAGATCTTCTTGCAGGGTTCGGTCACTTCCCACTCGCCCTCGAAACCGGCGGGAATGACGAAGTTATCGCCCGGCTTCAGGGTGCGCTCGGCGCCCTGGCTGTCGCGCAGGATGGAAACGCCTTCCAGGATTTGGCAGAACTCGTACTCGGTATAACGGATACGCCAGCACCCGACCTCGGAGGACCAGACGCCGACATGAAACTGGCTGCCGGGGTCCGAATAGTGATTCCAGACCGCCTGTTCCGGATTGCCCGTGACCAGCTTTTCTGCGGCGAGATGGTACCGTTCTGCCTCCGGCTTCGACTGCTCGAAAAATACGACGTCACCTATCGCTTTGCTCATGCCTCACCAGGTTTGTATAAAAGTGGATTGATCGGACACCGGCGCAGCAACTCGTTGCGCCCTGCCCTTACCGGCGGGCAATCATGAGCGTCAAAAGATTTTACGGCAACCCCGGGGACGGCTCAGCAGCCTTGCCGCCCCAACCGGGTCAGCTTTTGCAGCCATTTCTCGCGCCGTGCATCGTCTCCGCCCTCGGCCATGCCGATCAGACTGGCGCGGATCGGACCGATGCCGAGGAAAGCCAGGATATTGCGTTCCAGGCTTTTCAAACTGTGCGCGCGATAATACAGCCGATAAAAAAACGCCGGCATGCCCATGGTCACGACGATGCGGGCACTCTTTCCTTTCAGAAGCTTCTTGCCCATGCCGGCCCTGGGGCCCGGCCCGAACGCAAAGCCGGGCCGCAGCACCTGCTCCAGAAACGCCTTGAGCATGGCGGGCATACTGCCCAGCCACAGCGGATAGACGATCACCAGATGATCCGCCCAGGCAATAACCTCCTGGTTGGCCCGAATCGCCGGTGACACCTCCGCGGATTCCCATTCCGCGCGGTCGTGCAGCAGCGGAATATCCTGCTCGGCCACGTTAATGGTTTTCAGCTCGTGACCCCCGGCCTGCGCCCCGGCCGCATACGCCTCGGCCAGCGCATGACAGAAATGTCTGCCCGCCGGATCCGGGTGTCCCTGAATGATGGCGATCCGCCTGGTCATAGCATTCCTCCCCGAAATAAATGCCCCATACTCAATCTTTCTTGCTCAACAGCGCATCCAGGTCCGCAAACGGCTTGTACGTGGCAGACGGCGGTTCGTGTTCATGCACGGTGGCGTTCCCCGCCTCACCCAGGTAACGGCCATGCTCGGCATCGTGACAGTAGACGCACAACAGCTCCCAGTTGCTGCCGTCGGCCGGGTTGTTGTCGTGGTTGTGATCCTTGTGATGTACGGTGAGCTGGGCGAGGTTCTCGCGGGTGAACTCGCGCCCGCAGCGGGCACAGACCCAGGGGAAAAGTTTCAACGCCTGTTCGCGGTAATCCTGCTCACGCTGCAGGCGGTTGCGTTGGGCCTCGGCGACCACGTGGTCGAGCCGGCCGGAACGCGGCGGTGTCTTCTCGGATGACATGGACCGTCCTCCGTATGCCACAACAAAACCAGGACATGGCGGGTTACGCTTAACTTATAACACAGGGCATGTGACACGAAGTGCCTGCCCCCGCACCGCATTCAGCCTCATTGACCTGGATCAGACGCTTTTTTTAACCAAGGCGCTAATATGTACTTGGTTGGCCGATGGGCACGGCCATCGGCTTGACATACCACGGTCACAAGCCGATGTTGTATTTGTCAAATTGAATGGCATCCTGGAACGGCATGATACGGCGCCCACAGAATCAGGACCCTCATCGGATTACGCAAGCGCCGGCCCAACCGACCGTTCCCGCGCATACCTCCTCCGTCATTCCCGTCCACACCGCTGTAGCCGGTCGCGCACGGTTTCACCTTCCCGCGCTGCACCACGACGAGGTGCTCGGACAACGCCTGGAGGCGCTGTTGCATCAAACGGACGGCATCGCGCGCGCGCGGGCCAACGCCCTGACCGGCAACCTGCTGATCGAATTCGCCCCGGCCCTGTCTCTCACGCAGATCGCCAGGACGATAGCCGCTCACCTGGACACGCTTTCCGGCACAGCCCCTTCTCAGGAAATCTCCCCTGACGAACCGCCCGCAGGCGGCAAGATCACCTCGCTGGAGCGTTACCGCGCCCGGCGCAATCCGCAACGCCCCGAAATACACCCGGTGGAGAACACCCAATTACTCCGCCCCTGGCATGCGCGCGGCGTCACGCAGGTGCTCGAATCTCTCACCGTTTCGGCCACCGACGGCCTGAGCAGCAAGGAAGCCCTGGACCGATTGCGGCGATGGGGTCCGAACCGGCTGCCACGCACGACGCACCGCAGCGAACTTTCCATCTTGACGGAACAATTCATGAGCCTGCCGGTGGGCCTGCTGGCGGCCTCCGCCGTGGTCTCCGTACTGACGGGCGGCGTGGCGGACGCGATCGTCATCATGGGCGTGGTCGCGATCAACGCCGGCATCGGTTTCGTTACGGAGCGTCAGTCGGAACGCATCATCGCGAGTCTCGACGACACCGGCCCGCACCATGCCACGGTATTGCGCAATGCCGCGGCCACGATCGTCCCCGTGGATCAACTGGTGGCCGGCGATATCCTGCTTCTGACACCCGGCACCCGCATCCCCGCGGACGCGCGGTTGTTGCGCACCGACCGGCTGTCCGTGGATGAAGCGGCGTTGACCGGCGAAAGCATGCCGGTACCGAAAAGCGCCGCGGTGCGCATACCCGACGATGCGCCGCTCGGCGATCGCGCCAACATGATTCACATGGGCACGCACGTCACGGGGGGCAGTGCGGTGGCGGCCGTCGTCGCCACCGGCAGCGCGACTGAGCTGGGGCAGATCCAGGCACTGGTCGGCGAATCACATGCACCGGACACCCCCATGGAACTGCAGCTCGACAAGATGAGCACGCAACTCGCCCTGTTGAGCGGTGCGGTATGCACGGGCGTGTTCGCGGTCGGGCTGCTGCGCGGCTACGGCATGCTGGAAATGCTGAAAAGCGCCATATCGCTGGCCGTCGCCGCGGTCCCGGAAGGCCTGCCCACCGTCGCCACCACCACGCTGGCACTGGGCATCCGCGACATGCGCCGGAAAAACGTCCTGGTCCGCCACCTGGACGCCGTAGAAACACTGGGCTCGGTGCAGGTCATCTGCCTGGACAAGACCGGCACGCTCACCATGAACCGCATGGCGGCGCTGGCGGTGCACAATGGCCTGCGCGAAATACGCATCGAGGATGATCGCTTCACCATCGACGGCCAGGCATTCGCTCCGCTGGACGACGCCGACATGCCGCCACTGCTGCAAACGCTCGTCCTGTGCAACGAAGCGGAGTACGACGCGCAGCACAACGGCCGCATAACCGGTTCCTTCACCGAAAGCGCCCTGCTGGAGCTCGCGAGCGATGCGGGTCTCGACGTCCCGGCCCTGAGGCATGCCTATCCGCGCCTCAAGATCGACTACCGCTCGGAAGACCGGCACTACATGCAGACGCTGCACCGCGCCGCGGACGGCACCCAACTGCTCGCCGTCAAGGGCAGCCCGACGGAAGTCCTGACGATGTGCGATTCGTACCTGCACGAAGGCAGCGCAAAACCGCTGGGCGAGCACGAGCGCAACATGATCCTGAGCGGCAACGACGCCATGGCCGGCGAGTCGCTGCGCGTGCTCGGCGTCGCCTATGCGCGAACCGATGCCGACACGCCCTTCGAGGCGCAACCCGCCCTGACCTGGCTCGGCCTGGTGGGGCTTGCCGACCCCGTGCGCCCGGGCATGCCCGAGCTGATGTCGCGTTTTCACGATGCCGGCATCTCGACGGTGATGATCACCGGCGATCAGGCGGGAACGGCTTATACCATCGGCAAAGCCCTGAACCTCAGCAACGGCGGTCCGCTGGAGATTCTGGAATCCAGCCGGCTGGAGACGATGGACGCAGAACTGCTTGCAGGCTTGGTCAAACGGGTCCAGGTCTTCGCCCGCGTCAGCCCGGCGAACAAGCTGCAGGTGGTGCGCGCCCTGCAATCCGGCGGCGCCGTGGTCGCCATGACCGGCGACGGCATCAACGACGGCCCCGCGCTCAAGGCGGCGGACATCGGGGTCGCCATGGGCGATAGCGGCACCGACGTCGCACGCTCGGTCGCCGGCGTCATCCTCGAGGACGACAACCTGCAGACCATGGTGGTCGCCGTGCGGCAGGGGCGCACCATCTACAACAACATCCGCAAGGCGCTGCAATTCCTGCTCTCGACCAACTTCAGCGAAATCGAGGTCATGCTGGCGGCCGTCACGGCCGGCGTTGCAACGCCGCTGAACCCCATGCAGCTGCTGTGGATCAATCTGATCACCGACATCTTCCCCGGCCTGGCGCTGGCCCTGGAGCCACCCGAGGAAGACGTGCTCGCCCAACCGCCGCGCCGCCCCGAAGAGCCCATCATACGCAACCGGGACCTGATGCGGCTCGGCATGCAATCAGCGGTCATTACCACGGGCACGCTGACCAGCTACGCTTATGCACTGCTGCGCTACGGCCCCGGTCCGCGCGCCAGCACGCACGCCTTCATGAGTCTGACGCTTGCCCAGCTGCTGCACGCGCTCAGCTGCCGTTCCGAACGTCACAGCCTGTTTGAAATGCGCAGGCGCCCCTCAAATCCCTACCTGAATATCGCCATCGGCGGCTCGGTCATACTGCAGCTGAGCGCTATCGCCCTGCCGCCGCTGCGGCGCCTGCTCGGCATCACGCCAGTCGGTCTGCTCGATGCCCTGGTCATTGCGGCCGGTTCGGCGGCACCATTGCTGATCAATGAGGCCATCAAATCGGCCACGCACACATCATCCCCGGCACTGCACTCGAGCAGGGAAACAGACGACACATCCTCCGACACAGGAGAGCAGGCAACATGAAATCGGATTTTATGTTCACCTCGGACTCTGTCACCGAAGGCCATCCCGACAAGCTGTGCGACCAGATCAGCGATGCCATTGTCGATCGCTTCATGGCCCAGGATCACCACGCCAACGTCAGCGCCGAATGCGCCGTGTCGCGCGGCGTCGTCTTCATCGCAGCCCGGTTCGCATCCAGCGCACAGGTGGACGTCACCGAAGTGGCACGCGGCGTCATCGAACAGGTCGGTTACCGGCAGGGTGAATTCAGCGCCCGCGACTGCACGATACTCACCAGCCTTACGGAGCTGCCACCCGACGTGGAACGCATCACCTGCCTGGAGCGCTCTGCCGCCGGGGATATCGATTGCCTGCCCGTACGCAACCAGGTCACCGTGTTCGGTTTCGCGTGCAACCAGACTCCGGCCATGATGCCGCTGCCTATCTGGCTCGCCCATCGTCTCGCACGACGTCTCACCGCGGTGCGCCTGAATGAAGAGCTCCCCTATCTCGCGCCCGACGGCAAGACCCAGGTCGGCGTGGAATACCGCAACCGCAAACCACACCGCATCCACAGCATCACCCTCATCGCCAGCCAGACCACTGCGGATCAACCCGACATCGAGGTGTTGTGCGAGGATCTGAAACGCCTTGTCATAGACCCCACGTTCGCAGACGAGAAGGTGCGGCCGGACAAGAACACGCGCATCTTCATCAACCCGGAGGGCGCCGTGATCGGCGGTGGGCCGTCACTGCACTCCGGCCTGACCGGCAGAAAAACCGCCGTCGACACCTATGGCGAATATGCGCGCCACAGCGGGGCCGCGCTGAGCGGCAAGGACCCCATGCGGATCGACCGCATCGGCGCCTACGCCGCGCGCTATGCAGCCAAAAACGTGCTTGCGGCCGGGCTGGCCGATGAATGCGAAGTGCAGCTGAGCTACACCATCGGCCTGGCACAGCCGGTGAGCGTTCAGGTGGAAACGTTCGGCACCGCCACTCTCGATGAGAATGAGATCGCCCAACGGCTGCAGGCGCATATGGATTTCAGTCCCGCCAGCATTCTGAACAGGTTCAGGCTGCTGCAACTGTCGCGCGAACTCGATGGCGGGCTGTACCGCAAGCTGGCCGCCTACGGCCAAGTGGGAAGAACGGACATCGACCTGCCCTGGGAGCAGACCGACCTGGCTGAGCAATTGAAGACGGGCCGCTAGGAAACCGCCAGCAGCGGCCCCTGCGGTTCGCTCAGAGAATGGCGGCAATCAAGGCCGCGGCCGAACGCTCCACCGCCTTTTCCACCACCATGCCGAGCACCGCCTTGCCGGCCACACCGCCGATACGCGTCACGGTCG
>JARRKE010000020.1 GCA_037388465.1 Gammaproteobacteria bacterium | reverse complement strand
AAGCAGTACGCAGCGTTTCATCACATCGCGCCCATACTGACCGCCGTGTTGTATACCGGGCCGAGCGTCGAGAACATGACCCACCCGACGATGGCGCCGAGCACGACCGTGAGCGCCGGCTCGATCATGGGCTCCAGGCGCTCGATAGACTCCTTGACCTCACGGTCGTAAAAGTAACTGACGTTTTCCAACGCCCGGTCCAGCCCGCCGGTGTTTTCGCCCACGCGCAGCATACGCACCACCAGCGGTGAGAACAGCGCCACGTTGGCGAAGGCCGTGCTGATGTTGACGCCTTCCGAGATTTCCTTGTGCACCTCCTGCAAGGCTTCCTGCAGCACCAGGTTATCCATGACCTTGAAATTCAGACGCAGAATTTCCAGCACCGTGATGCCGGCCCGGTACATCAACGAAAAATTGCGCGCAAAACGGGCGAGCTTGATCTTGTACAGCAACGGCCCGATGAGCGGAATGCGCAACTTGAGGCGATCCAGCTGGAAACGGAAACGTGGACTCGAGCGGGCCCCCGCGCGGATCGCGAAAAAGATCACGAACGGCAACAGCAGCACCACGTACCAGAAATTGACGAAAAAATCGGACGTCGCGATCAGCATGCGGGTCTGGAACGGCAGCTCCTGCCATTTGAGCATGGAGGTCAGCTCGTCGAGCATTTCCGGCAGATTGCCCGCCTGTTCGCCGACCCGCACCACGTGCACGTAGGTCTGTCCGAACAGGCGCTGATATTCCTCCAGGGCCTCGGACAGGTTTTGTCCGCCCTCGATGGACTCCACCAGGGTGCTCAGCACGGCCTGCATGCGCGGGTTGTCGCTGGTATCGCGCAGGTCGGCAAGTGCCTGGATCATCGGTACACCGGCGGAAAGCAGCTGCTGGAGGTAGAAGGTAAAGTTGATCAGGTCGCCGCGCCGCACGCCGCGGGAAAACAGGCTGAAGTGGAAGTGGCGCACCGGGCGCACGCGTATCAGTTCCAGCCCCATGCGCTCCAGACGCATCTCGACGTCGATCTCGTTCGCCGCCTCCAGCACGCCGCCCACGATGCGGCCTTCGATATCCTGCGCCTTGTAGCGGAAATGCTGCATCAGAGCCTGCCCGTCAGGTCTACTACGCGCGTCACCTCATCGAGGCTGGTGACGCCGGACAGCACGCGCCGGACACCGTCCTCGACCAGCGGCCGGAAGCCGCGCTCGAACGCCGCGTCCAGCAGGGTCTTCTGCGTGGCGTTGCTGGCCACCAGTTCGTCCAGCTCGGGATCCATGCGCAGGATCTCCATCAAGGCCACGCGACCGCGGTAACCGGTGTGGTCGCAGCGCGGGCATCCCTTGGCGCGCATCAGGGTCGGATGTTCGTCAGGCGGCAGGCCGAGAATGCGCAGCTCGATCCCGTCCGGCGCGTAGGGCTCACGGCAATGCGTGCACAGCTTGCGGACCAGGCGCTGCGCGAGCACGCCGATGATGTTGCCGGCCAGAATGTCCGGTATCACCCCGATGTCGCGCAGGCGCGGAAAGGCGCCGATGGCCGAGTTGGTATGCAGGGTGGAAAACACCTGGTGGCCGGTCATGGCGGCGCGAAACGCCATCTGCGCCGTGTCCTCGTCGCGGATTTCGCCGACCAGAATCACGTCGGGATCCTGACGCATCATGGAACGGATGCCGTTGGCGAAATCCAGCTTGGCCGCCTCGTTGACCGAGGTCTGCCGGATCATGGACATCGGATACTCGACCGGGTCCTCGAGGGTCATGATGTTGATGCCCTCGTGGTTCACGTGGCTGAGCATCGAATACAGCGTGGTGGTCTTGCCGCTGCCGGTCGGCCCGGTCACCATCATGATGCCTTCCGGGCGGCTCATCAGCAGGCGCAGCAGGTCGAGGTTGTCGGGCTCCAGGCCGAGCTGCTCCAGCGGCACGATGCCCTTTTCGCGATCCAGGATACGCAGCACGATGTTTTCACCGTGCGTGGTCGGCTGGCTCGACACGCGGAAGTCGACGTCCCGGCCGGTGACGCGCAGCGAAAACCGGCCGTCCTGCGGCGCGCGGGTTTCGGCGATATTCATGTGCGCCATGACCTTCAGGCGCACGACGATGGCGGGCGAGTAGTTGCGGTGCAGGGAACGGACCTGGCGCAGTACGCCGTCGATGCGGTAGCGCACGCGCAAAAACCCCCTTTCGGGTTCGAAGTGGATGTCCGAGGCGTCCCGCTTGACGGCGTCGCTGATGATGGCGTTGACCAGGCGCACCACCGGCTGGCTGTACTCCTCGCTTTCCGTCGTCAGGCTCTGGTAGTCGATCTCGCCGGTCTCGATCTCCTGCAGAATGCCCTCCAGCGACAGCACGTGCCCGTAGTACTGGTCGATGGCGGTCTCGATCTCGGCGCCGCCGGCGAGCACCGGTTTGACGATCAGCCGCCCGCCCAGATGGGCGAGCAGCTTGTCCTGCGCAAGCAGGTCGTAGGTGTCGGCCATGGCGACCAACAGCTCGCCGGTCTCCTTGTCGTAGTTGACGGGCAGCAGCTTGTAACGGCGGGCCAGGTCCTTGGGAATGAGCTCCAGCGCGGCGGGATCGGGAACCACGCGGCCGAGGTCGATACTTTCCTGCCCCAGCACCTCGCCCAGGAAGTCGCGCAATACCGACTCGGTCAAAAATCCCAGCTGGACCAGGATCTGCCCGAGCTGGCGCTGCGAACGCTGCTGCTCGGTCAGGGCGATGCGCAGCTGGTCCTCGCTGATGATGCCCTTGTGAACGAGATACTCGCCCAGGCGCCGCTTGCGCTTGCCTGCGGCCGTGTCCTGCCGTCTGCGGGCCTGGGACTCAGGAGGCATGCCGCCGCAACGCTTCGATGGCCCGGATCCGTTCACGCAGGATCGAGCGATCGATCAGGGAGGGGTGGGTCAACGCCGCCACTTCCGCGCGGCGATAGTTTTGCAGCGCCTGGTCGAGATGACCCAGGTGATCCTGTGCCACCGCTAGGTTGAACAGGTAATCCGGATTGCTGCTTTCCAGGCTCACCGCTTCGCCGTAAGCCTGCACGGCCTGCGCCCATGACGACTCGGCTGCATACAGGTTGCCGAGCGCGAAACGCAGTGGCGCGGAATCCGGCTGACCGGCGATCAACCGCTGCAGTTCGGCCAGGGTATGCGTCGGCCGCAGCGCGCCCTCCAGACTGCTCAGGGCGGCCTTGGCAATGGCATCCTGCGGATTCAGGTGCAGCAGGGTCCGATAATACTGTTGAGCAGCCTCGCGATCGCCGAGCGCGGCGGTCGACGCGCCCATACCGAGCAGGGCATCCCGGTTGCTCGGCTCGATCCGGTATGCCTCGCGATAAGCCGCCTCGGCGGCCTGGAAGTCGCCTTGCTGGAATGCCGCGTAGCCCTTGTTGAGCCAGCCCGACAAACCGCCGCCCTCTTCACGGACGACAATCGGCCGCTTTGCCGGTTTGGGCCTGGCGGCTTTGCGGACCGGCTTTTTGTGCGTAATGGTATGCGTCGACGGGACGGCCGGTTTGGCCGGCTTGTGCGTCACGGCCGGTGGCTTGGGATGCACCTGCACCGGCTCAGCCACAGGCGGTTTCGGCGCGGCAACGGCCTGGGGCGCCTCGGTGGCGGCGGGCGGCTGCGGTTGAGGTGCCGGCGCGGATGCCGACGGTTGGCCTTGCTGCACAATGAAGGTCTGCGCGGGCCCCGTCTGGCCCGGTTGCAGGGCGCGATAGGCATACACCCCGTAGCCCCCGGCACCGATCAGAACCACCGTCCCGAGCGTTCCCCACACCAGCAGCCGGCGCCGGCGCTGCCGGTTTTGCTCCGCCCGCAGGACGGCGTTCGCCTGGGCACGCTGTCCCGGCGTGGCCCAGTCGCGTTCTTCCCAGTCATTGCGATCCCCGCGCCGCTCGACGGTCAACGGTTCGCTTTCGGCTGCCACCCCGTCCGTCTCAACCTGCGGGTCCGGCGCCGGTTCGCTTACCGCATCGGTAGCGGGTACCTCGTCGTATTCGATGACATCGTTTATCGGCCCGTCAGTTTCCTGTCCGGAGAGCGGCGGCGAACCGGCCTCGCCACCGGTTTCCAGCGGCTCAGGTTCGCTTTGCTCGTCCGAGGGCACTGACGTCGCTTCCAGGTCGGATGCAACCGGAAACTCGAGATCCGGTTCCTCCTCCTCGAACGCCTGTGACAACGGCGGGGAATCGAGGGACTCGTCCAGTCCATCCTCCCGTTCGTCCGCTTCACCCTCGTCTTCCGGCGCCGCATCGACCGGCGCCAGACTCAGCTCACCGGCCTGATCGGGCGTTTCGATCGCGGCCGGTTCTCCGGCGGGTTGCGTTTCCTGATGTCCGGCCTCCTGTGCCTGTTTGGCCGCCGCCGCCTTTTTCAGGGCATCGAGCAGCAGGCTCATTGCAGTTCCTCGCCGGTTGTCGGGCCCTGGGTGTTGCGGCCGGGCAGGAAGCGGGTGAAATCTTTCAGATCGCCATTGAGGCTGGCAGCGTGGATGACGCGCGGGCGCATGAAGATCACCAGTTCCGTCTTATTGGTCTTGTTGTCCTTGTAACTGAAGGCGTCGCTCACATAAGGGGTATTCGCCAGGCCGGGTACGCCCTGGGTGGTGTTGTCCACGCTGTTTTGCATCAGCCCGCCCAGCACGGCCACCTGCCCGCTGGCCACGCGCAGCATGGACTCCATCTCACGCACCTGGACTTCCGGAATCTTGCTGGTCACCTTGACCTGGGCGAGGGCCGGGTTGGGGTCGTTTACGTAGCCGATGATGCGGGTGATGGTCGGACGCACCTCGAGGGTGATGTCACCGGCACTGCTGACGTAGGGTGTGACGTTCATGATGAAACCGATCGGCACCGTGTGCACCTGGGTCTCATAGGTCACCAGCGAGGTGGTCGCCGTACCGCCGCCGGAAGTGGTGGTCAGGGTCGGCGTGATATCCACCTTGATGGTGAAGTACACCTTGTTGTCCACCACCTTGAGGATGGCGCTCTGGTTGTTGAGCACCATGATCTTGGGGCTGGACAGCACCCGTACCGTTCCATAGGCCTGCAGCATGCTGATGGTGCTGTCCAGCTGCGTGAACCCGTTCGCCTTGGTCGACCCGGTCAGGGTCACAAAGGGTGGCTGAGCCAGATTGGAAGCGGTGAGCGTGCTGACGCTGCTCAGCCCGACATCCGAGGCGATGGCGTTCCAGTTCACCCCGGCCTGGTGCTCTTTGTTGAGGTTGACCTCCACTACGGTGGCCTCGATCAATACCTGGCGGTCCGCGCTGCGCTGCGTCTGCAGCAGGAACTGCTGAATCTGCTTTTGCTGCTTTTGCGTGGCGTAGACGCTGATCATGCCGGTCTCGCGATTCGCGGTCACCGACTTGGATCCCAGCACCTGGTTGTCCACCACGGTGGGTTCCTCGCCCAGAATCGTGTCGATGTTGCGTATCAGGGTATTCCAGTAGCCGTTCACCGACTCGTTCTTGATGGTGGCCGAGGAGCTGTTCGAACCGCTTTCGCCGCCTCCGCCGCCACCCTGGCTGCTGATGTCGGATACGCCCGAGGCACCGACCTGGGTCGAGATCGAGATCGAACTCTTGATGCTGCGGTTGATGTTGGGATAGTTGACGGCGTAATCCTGCCAATACGGGGTATCGGCAACCACCACCAGACGGTTTCCCTTGATGTGCCAGCGAATCGGCACCTGGTCGGCGATGCGCGCCAGGATGGCCGGCAGGGTTTCCTTGACCGCGTTCAGCGTGACCCGACCCGTAATGCCCTCGCCGATATCGACATTGACCTTGGCGTTGCGCGCCAGCGAAAACAGCAGATCGCGTACCGGCACGTTGTCCACCACGACGGTGTAGACCTCCTGCTTTTCGGGTGGACGCGGCGGCTTCAGAAACAACGGACGGTCGACCGGCTTCGGGATCGGCCCCGGGGCCTGCCGCACGGCGTTCTCGGCCAGGTGCCCTTGGGCCTGGGCCCCCGCGTTCTGGGCCTGAACCGACTGATGCGTGGGTGTGGCACAGGCCGCGAGCAGGGGAAACAGCCCCCAGAGGCAAAGCCGGAGGGGCTGTCTGAACAACGCGATCACAGGTTTGATATGACGATTCATGGTTTTTGTTTGTTTCCGGCGACGTTGCTCGAACCCGACTGCTGCGCCCCCGCACCGGGTGTACCTTGCACCGGCTGTACCGGGCGTACCGTTACCACCTGCCAGGTGACCACCACGGCGACGATGGCCGCGATCACCGCACTGGCCAGCCAACCGAGCCAGGGGGCGGGGCGCGAACCCGACACCGGATCCAGGTCCCGCGCGGCGCGGCGGACCAACCCCGTGGTGATGGCGTGCGTACCGGCGGCGTAGGCCGCCAGCAGACACTTGTCGGCGAGGATGTTGATACGGCGGATCAGCCCCTGCGAATAGCGCGCGATCTGCCGCGCCACGCGGGGTGTGAACAGGTCCGGCCCGCGGTAGCCGGCGGCCCGCATGCGGAAGTTGAGATACCCGTGCGTGTCGGCGCGCTGCAACGGCTGCAGCTCGAAACTGTGGGTGATGCGTTCCCGCAGCTGGCGAATGGCGGTTTCGCGAAGATTGATATCCAGCTCGGGCTGCCCGAACAGCACGATCTGCAACAGCTTATGGTCGGCCGTCTCCAGATTGCTCAGCAGGCGCAGTTCCTCGAGGGTCGCCAGGGGCATGCCCTGGGCCTCTTCGATGAACACCACCACATTGTGGCCGCTGGCATGGCGCTCCAGCAGAAAGGACTGCAGCCGCTGCATCACTTCGAGCCGGCTCAATCCTTCCGTGGGCAGACCCAGTTCGAATGCGACCGCCTGGGCGATGTTGTCCGGGCTCAGACTGGGGTTGGCCAGATAGACGATATCGACCTGGTCAGCCAGTTCGAGCTCCAGCATGCGGCACAGCATGGTCTTGCCGCTGCCGACCTCGCCGACCACCTTGACGATACCCTCGCCGGCCGTGACGGCGTATACGAGGGCGGCCAGCACGTCCCCCCGATGCGCGCCGGAATAGAAAAAGCCGGGATCCGGCGTGATCCGAAACGGCGGCTTCTTGAGTCCGAAGTGGTCCAGATACAGCATCAGCGAACACCCAGGCGTTGCATACGACTGTACAAGGTCGTCCGGTTCAGGCCGAGGTAACGCGCGGCCTTGCTCAAATTCCCACCCGCGAGGTCCAGCGCACACAGTATGTGTTCACGCTCCACCTCGTGGAGATAACCGTCGAGCTCGAAGCCGATCTGGCGCAGATGGTGCTGTGCGTCCGTGGCGGTGGGGGCGACCAACTGCCCTGTGCCGGGATCCATCTCGGCACGCAACGCCTCTTCGGAGACGGTCTGGTTGGGATATTTCGTCCCCAGACGAATTACAAGGTTTTTCAACTCTCGCACATTTCCGGGAAAGTTATAAGTCTCCCACAGGCGCTGCGCCTCCTTGCTCAGGATGAAGCGCGGCACGGTACGCGCATAGGCCTGCTGGAAGTGGCGCAGAAGGCGGGTCGCGTCACCCGCCCGGTCGCGCAGCGGCGGGCAGTGGATACGCAGCACGCTCAGCCGGTGATACAGGTCGGCGCGGAATCGGCCCTCGTCGACCAGGGCCCGCAGGTCGCGATTGGTCGCAGCCAGCAGACGCACCTTCGCATGCCGCGGCCGCGTCTCGCCCACGCGGTAGTATTCGCCGTTCTCCAGCACCCGCAGCAGCTTGGCCTGCAGGCCGGGCGGCAGCTCGCCCATCTCGTCCAGCAACAGGGTGCCGCCGGAGGCCTCGGCGAAAAAGCCGACGCGCTCTTCGTGCGCCCCGGTGAAGGCGCCGCGCGCATGGCCGAACAACTGAGCCTCGATCAGATCGCCAGGCAGGGCCGCACAGTTGACCGCCACATACGGCCCCCGGCTGCCCTCGCTCATGCGATGGATCTCGCGGGCAACCAGTTCCTTGCCGCAGCCCGATTCGCCGGTGATCAGCACCGGGAAGGGCGCGGAGGCGAATTGCCGTATCTGCGCCCGCAGCGCATCCATGGCCGGGCTTTCGCCCAGCAGCATCTCGCCCTGGCCGGGTTGGAGCTGATCCTGCGTCTGGGTCTCCAGCATCAACTGCTGATGTTCCAGGCGGGCGAGAATGTGTTCCGGTGCACTGGGTTTGCTGATGAAGTCGGCCGCGCCCAGGGCCAGTGCGTGATTGACGTGCTCCGCCTCCTCCTGCCCGGTCAATACCAGGATGCGCATTTCGGAGTCGTGCGCCAGCAGTTCGGGAATCAGGGCGAACCCCTCCTCCGGGCTGTGGGTGTCTGGCGGCAGTCCCAGATCGACCAGGGCCAGGCGCGGCATCCGGCCGGTGTTGGCCAACAGCGTTTGCACTTCCTGTCGGGAGGATGCGCTGACCACGGTAAACCGCCGGCCGAGATAAAATCCCAGACTGTCCCGTATGGCCGGATCGTCATCGACGAGTAAAACGGCCGGCTTGGATAACACATGTGGTCGAGCAGACATTTCCGGTTTCGCCTCCATGATCGCGGAATGGCAATGCTTGGTCTCTGATTTCCCTGGAGTTTATGTCCGCTCGCGCCTCAACTGACAGAAAATGAACACCCCAATTGTCGAAACTGTGACGGCTGTCACAGTTTCGACACCACTTCGGAGCCGTTATGTTTCACGTGGTCTTGTTCGAGCCGGAAATCCCGCCCAACACCGGCAACATCATCCGCCTGTGCGCAAACACCGGGAGCCATTTGCATCTGATCCGCCCGCTCGGTTTCGAACTCGACGACCGGCGTCTCAAACGGGCGGGGCTGGATTACCGAGAGTGGGCGCGCATGCGGGTGCACGACACGCTGGATGACTTTCTGGAAAGCGTCGCGCCACCCCGTGTGTATGCGCTGAGCACCCATGCCACGCGGTCCTATGCCGAGACAAGCTATGCGCCGGGGGACGCCCTGCTGTTCGGACCCGAGACGCGCGGGCTGCCGGCTGAGGTGCGGGTACGCTTTGCGGAGGGATTGCGGCGGATCCCGATGGTCGCGGAAAGCCGCAGCCTGAACCTGTCGAACGCGGCGACGGCCGTGCTCTACGAGGCCTGGCGGCAGAACGGATTTGCAGGGGCTGGTTAGGGCTAACCGAGTTCCGGTTTGAGATCGCGGCCCAGCAGTTCGCTGACCGCGGCGCGTGGCGCGATTCCTTCATAGAGGACGCGAAAGACCTGTTGCGAGATCGGCAGTTCCACTTCGGTGCCGCCGGCCAGGCGCATGACGACCTTGGCGGTTACCGCACCCTCCACCGCCTGGCCGATGTCGCGCAGCGCGCTTTCCAGCGCCTTGCCCTGGCCGAGCGCCAGGCCGAGCCGGCGATTGCGCGACTGGTCGTCGGTGCAGGTCAGCACCAGATCGCCCAGGCCGGACAGCCCCATGAGGGTCTCGGCCCGCGCGCCGAGCCGGTCTCCCAGCCGCACCATCTCGGCCAGACCGCGCGTCACGAGGGCGGCGCGGGCATTCGCCCCGAAGCCCAGACCGTCGGAAATGCCGGCGGCGATCGCCATGACGTTCTTCAGCGCACCGCCGAGCTGTACCCCGATCAGGTCGTCGCTGGTATAGGCGCGGAAGGTCTCGCTGTGCAGGATGGTGGCCACCTCGCGGCAAAACGCGGCGTTGCCGCCGGCCACCGTAATGGCGGTCGGCAGGCCGCAGGCCACCTCCCAGGCGAAGGAGGGCCCGGAAATCACGGCATAGGGCCGGGACACGCCCAACTCTTCCTCCAGTACCTGGTGCAAAAACTTGCCGCTCTCCACCTCCAGCCCCTTGGTGGCCCAGATGAGCCGTGCGGTGGGACGCAGATGAGGCTGCAGAGTTTTCAGAAAGCCGCGAAAGGCCTTGCTCGGCACCGCGATCAGCAGGTCGTCGCACGCGGCGCAAACCGCCTCGAGGTCCGCGGTGGGCGTCAGCGTCGGCGGGAACTCGATGTTCGGCAGGTAACGGGCATTGGTCCGGGTACGCGACATGGCCTCGACGGCCTCGGGCTTGCGGTCCCACAAATGGACGGCATGCCCGTTGCGCGCCAGGTGCACGGCCAGTGACGTGCCCCAGGACCCTGCCCCGAGAACGGCGATGGCGGATCCAGGCATCTCGCCGGCCGGGGGTTAGTGCGTAGCCCCCGTTTCGGGGTCCGACGTGGCGGGCGGGTTGCCCTCTCCCTGGTTCTCCAGGTGCTGGGCGTAAAGGGCGTCGAAATTGATGGGCGCGAGCTGCAGGTCCGGGAAGCCGGCGCGCACCGACAGGCTGGAGACGGCCTCGCGGGCGTAGGGGAACAGGATGTTCGGGCAGAAGCTGCCCATCATGTGCCCCATCTGCTCCTCGTCGAAGCCGCGCGCGCTGAACACGCCGGCCTGTTTGACCTCCACCAGGAAGGCCGTGTTGCCGGCGTTCTTGGTGGTGACGGTCAGGGTGAGGGTCACATCGTAAATGCCGTCTTCGATCTTCTGGCTCTCGGTGTTCAGTTCCAGATTGCTTTCCGGCTGCCACTCGTTGGTAAAGACCTGCGGCGCGTTGGGCACCTCGACCGAGGCGTCCTTGAGATAGATTTTCTGGATGGTGAATTCCTGGGCTGTGGTCTGGTCAGTCATGATCGATGCTTGTTCCCTAAAAGTCGTTGGAGATGGGTTGAATCCGTAAAGAATCGGGCGAGCGCCGCCGGTATCAGAGTTGCTGGCTCACCCATTGCCGCAGCTGTCCGGCGTCCATGGCGCCGGAGACGCGCGCCTTCTCACGCCCGCCGGCGAACAGAATAAGGGTCGGAATGCCGCGTATGCCGTATTCGGCGGCAGGCTGTTGATGGGCCTCGGTATCAAGCTTGCCCAGTCTGACTCGCGGTTCGAGTTCCCGCGCGGCCTGCTCGAAGGCCGGTGCCATCACGCGGCAGGGTGCGCACCAGGGCGCCCAGAAGTCGACCAGCAGCGGGATTTCCTCCTTGGCGATAAACCGCTGCAGCGTCTGCGGGGTCAGTTCCAGGGGATGGCCGCCGAACAGCGGTTCGTGGCAGCTGCCGCAACGCGGCGATTCCGCCAGCCGCGCCTCGGGGACCCGGTTGAGCTTCAGACAATGCGGGCAGACGAGAATCCGCCCACTCACGCCTCTCTCCCGAGCAAAGGATCGAGCCGCCCTTCCCGCTCCAGCGCGGCCATGTCGTCGTATCCGCCGACGTGCACCTCACCGATGAAGATCTGCGGCACGGTGAACCGGCCACTGCGGTCTTCCATCTCCGCCCGCCGCTCGGGATGCTGATCGATGCGGATATCCTCGAACTCCACCCGCTTCGAACTCAACAGGCGCCGCGCCATCACGCAATAGGGGCAAAAGCGCGTGGAATACATGATGACCTTGGGCTGACTACTCATTGACCGTTACTTCTTGCTCAAGGGGAGGTTCGCTTCCTGCCAGGCCATGATACCGCCCTTGAGATTCACCACGTTCTTGAAATCGCGTTTCAAAAGCTGCGAACAGGCCTGGGCGGAACGGCTGCCGCTGCGGCAATAGGCGAGAATGGTCTTGTCGCGGAATTTTTCCAGCTCGTCGACCCGTTTGGTGAGGTCGGCCAGCGGGATGTGCTTGGCGCCGCCGATCACGCCGGTGCGAACCTCGTTGGCATCCCGAACGTCGAGGAGCAGGGTCTCGTCCTGGTTGATCAGGCGTACGGCCTCGGCGGGCGAGACCTGACGGAACCCGGAGGTGAAACGGCGGATTTCGGTCCAGATGATCAGCACCACCACCGCCGCCAGCAAGGCGAACAACACGGGATGGCGCGAGACAAAAGCGAGGTATTCTTGCATGCGCAGGGGCCCAGGGAAAATCAGGACGCCTTTTTAGCAGGAAGCGGGGTTCAGGCCAAGTCCGACCGCCCCGGAAGGACTTCAGGCCTGGTTACAGAAGACTTCCTGCATCATGCCGATCAGGCGCAGGGTGCGCGCGTCGCCGACCCGGTAGTAGACGCGGTTGGCGTCCTTGCGGGAGGCGAGAATGCCCTTGTCCCTGAGTATGGCGAGGTGCTGGGAGATGTTGCTCTGGGAGGTGCCGACGCTGTCCACGATCTCCTGCACGCTCACCTCGCGATCCCCCAGGGTGCAGAGGATTTTCAGCCGCAACGGGTGTGACATGGCCTTCAGGGAACGGGAAGCCCTTTCGATGTCCTCGTCTTGGGACATCAATTGCGGCGTCAGGAGTTCGGTGGATTCGGGCATCAGGAGGTACCGCCGGATCACGAAGTCGTAATATTATTAAATTATACAGTACAACAACGCCTTACTGTCCACAACGTCTCCTTGCTCGTTGCCCCCGCCGGGCTACAATGGGTGCCGTCCCCAAAGGGTCCCGATCCTGTGTTCCGGCCACGTTCTAGCCTGCTTGTCCTGCTGCTGGTCAGCCTGTGTTGCGCGCCGCCCGTGCCGGCGGCCGACCAGCGCGCGGAAACT
The DNA here is from genome assembly GCA_037388465.1 of Gammaproteobacteria bacterium. Taxonomy (NCBI): domain Bacteria; kingdom Pseudomonadati; phylum Pseudomonadota; class Gammaproteobacteria; species Gammaproteobacteria bacterium. Next base: position 20,405 of record JARRKE010000020.1, on the reverse strand, counting down.
GCGGCCAAGCTGCAGAAAATCCAGCGTGAAATCAGCGCCTTGCAGGCCAATCGCGAACGCACTCTGCAGAAACAGGATGCACTGCAGGCCGAGCTCGGACGCATCGAACGCGAACGCGGGCGTTTGCTGCACGAGCTGCGCTCCATCCGCCAACGCCTGGCAAAACAGGAGCGGCGCCTTTCCGGTCTGGAGACCCAGCGCCAGTCCCTGCTGACCCATCTCGCTTCCCAGCGCAAGGCGCTGGACGCCCAGTTGCGCGCCATGTTCATGATGGGCGGCGACCCGCAGCTCAAGCTGTTGCTGAACCAGCAGGACCCGGCCACGCTCGGCCGCACCCTGACCTACGCCCGGTACCTCAACCAGGCCCGCGTGCATCGGCTGCAGGACCTGCAGCAGACGCTCGACGAACTGGCGCAGACGGAATCTGCCATCCACGACCAGAAACATGCCCTGGAGCAGAGCCGTGATCAGGCGCAGGCGCGCATCCGCACCCTGGCACGCAACAAGCGGGACCGGCAGGCGCTGCTGGGCAGGATCGACGAGCGGCTCAAATCCCAGCAGGCACGACTCGGCTCGCTTAAAAAGAACGAGCAGGACCTGCAGTCCCTGCTCGATTCACTCGGCAAGGTGCTGTCCGACATTCCCGACAACATCGGCTCTTTCCAGCGCTTTCCCAGCCTCAAGGGGCGACTGCCCTGGCCCGTCGACGGCAGGCTGCGCGCCCGTTACCACCAGCGGATCTCGGGCAGCGACGGCAAGCTGCGCTGGCACGGCGTGCTGATCGGGGCCAAACCGCATGCGCCGGTCCGCGCTGTCGCCAACGGGCGCGTCGTGTTCGCCGACTGGATGCGCGGCTACGGCCTGCTGATCATCGTCGATCACGGCCGCGGCTACATGAGCCTCTACGGACACAACGAAAGCCTGTACAAAGCGGTCGGCGACTGGGTGGACGCCGGGGACATTCTCGGGCGCGTGGGTGACAGCGGCGGCCACTCGCAGCCGGGCCTTTACTTCGAAATCCGCCACAACGGCAAGCCGGTCAATCCCGGCCAGTGGTGCAGTCACAAGGTGCGCTTTGCGAGCCGATAAATCGCGTTCCCGCGGCTTCGACATGCTAAGATGCTCAGAACTTTTGACCCGGTATAAGCAGCCCCAGGGGGGTGGCGGAGCCGCACCCTTCGTGTTGGTAGGGAGAGCTTCATGAGAAACAAGCGTTTAATCTTCGGAATCCTGCTCGGTATGGTCATCGGCACCATGCTGAGTACCTCGATCACGGTCTTCGCCGACCGTGAGCAGGCCCCTGCCAATGCCGAGGCGCTCCCGCTGGACGAACTCCGCCTGTTCTCCGACGTATACAGCAAGATCAAGGAGGATTACGTCGAGGACGTCAGCGACAAGAAGCTCATTGAAAGCGCCATCGAAGGCATGGTGACCGGTCTGGATCCGCATTCCGCGTTTCTGGACAAGGAGGCCTTCAAGGAACTGCAGATCGGCACCACCGGCGAATTCGGCGGCCTCGGTATCGAGGTCGGCATGGAGAACGGCTTCGTCAAGGTGGTTTCCCCCATCGACGACACACCGGCGCAAAAGGCCGGCATCAAGTCCGGCGACCTGATCATTCGCATCGACAACAAACCCGTCAAAGGCATGAGCCTGGATGACGCCGTCAAGCTCATGCGCGGCAAGCCCGGCAGCAAGGTCACCCTGACCGTGGTCCGGGAGGGTGCCGCCGCACCCATGGAGATTTCCATCAAGCGCGCCGTGATCCACGTGAAGAGCGTGAAATACCGCATGCTCGAATCCGGCTACGGCTACGTACGCATTGCCAGCTTCCAGTCCCGCACCGCGGAGGACCTGCAAAAGGCCCTCGAGGCGCTGAAGAAGGAAAACAAGGGCGACCTCAAGGGGCTGGTGCTCGACCTGCGCAACAATCCCGGCGGGGTGCTCACCGCAGCGGTGGGTGTGGCGGACGCCTTCCTGAACAAGGGCCTGATCGTCTACACCAAGGGCCGCATCGCCGATTCCGACCTGCGCTATTCCGCCTCCCCGGGGGACGACCTGGACGGCGCCCCGATGGTGGTGCTGGTCAACGGCGGCTCGGCCTCCGCTTCGGAGATCGTTTCCGGAGCGCTGCAGGACAACAAGCGTGCCCTGATCGTGGGCACCAAGACCTTCGGCAAGGGCTCCGTGCAGACCATCCTGCCCATGCCCGAAGGCACCGCACTCAAGCTCACCACCGCGCTGTACTACACGCCGTCCGGACGCTCCATCCAGGCCGAGGGCATCGTGCCCAACGTGACCCTGGACCCGCTGAAAGTAAGCAGCCAGAAGGAGACGTTCAAACCGATCACGGAAGCCGACCTGAGCGGCCATCTGCAGAACGGCAACAAGAAACAGGCGCCTGAGGCAAAATCCGGGGACGATCTGAGCCTGGCCGAAAAGGATTATCAGCTGTACGAGGCGTTGAATCTCCTCAAGGGTCTGTCCATCTACGGCAAGTGGCGCTGATAACCCACATGTATCCCCGGCAGGCGTGCCTCGGGCTCGCCTGCCTGCTTTTGCTTTTCCTGTCGACCTCGCTTCGCGCCGAACCCGCCCGCCACCCGCTGATCGCGATCATCATCGACGATCTCGGCTACAACCTCGCGGCGGGCCAGGCCAGCCTCGCGCTGCCGGGCGCGCTCACGGTTTCCGTACTGCCGGACACGCCTTTTGCCCGCCGGCTGGCAGACGAAGCCCATGCCCGCGACAAGGAGGTCATGCTGCATCTGCCCATGGAATCGGACGATGACCGCCGGCTCGGCCCGGACGGCCTGACCCTGGACATGGACGAAACCCAGATGAAGCGGACGGTGCAAAAGGCCCTGGCCGACATTCCGTACGTGCGCGGCGTCAACAACCACATGGGCAGCCTGTTGACCCAGCATCCCGGCGACATGGCCTGGGTAATGCAGGTGCTGCAGCAGCACGGCGGGCTGTATTTCATCGACAGCCGCACCACGCCGCGTACCGTCGCCGAGCAGGTGGCGGCCGAGCACGGCCTGCCCCATGCGGCGCGCAACGTCTTCCTGGACGCCAAGCCGGGGGATCCCGCCTACGTGGCGCACCAGTTCGACACCCTGATCCAGATCGCCCGGGCGCGCGGCTATGCCATCGCCATCGGGCATCCTCATCCTGCAACCCTGATGGTCCTGCGGGAACGCCTGCGCAACCTGGCCAGCGACGGCGTTACACTGGTGCACGCGAGTCAACTCATCCGTGCCAAGCAGGAGGCCAGATCATGGTTCGCATCCTTATCCCCCTAGCCCAGGGCTGCGAGGAACTCGAGGCGGTTACCCTCATCGACCTGTTTCGCCGCGCCGGCTTCGAGGTCGTTACCGCCGGACTTGACGACCGACCCGTCACGGCCTCCCGCGGCACCCGGCTCCTGCCCGATGTCACCCTGGACAGCGTTCTGGGTGAGGACTTCGACCTGATCGCACTGCCCGGCGGCCAGCCCGGCGCCGACAACCTCCAACACGACACCCGCCTCGCCGAGCTGCTCGGCCGGCATGCCGGCAAGGGACGCTACACCGCCGCCATCTGCGCCGCACCCAAGGTGCTGGCCTCGGCAGGTCTGCTGGAAGGCCGCCACGCCACCGCCTTCCCGGGCGTGCTGGAGGCCATGAACCTGCCCGACACCACGCTCACCACCGATGTGGTGACCCGTGACGGGCACATCCTCACCTCACGGGGTCCCGGCACGGCCATGGACTTCGCGCTTTCACTGATCGAACTGCTGGCCGGTGCGGACAAACGCGCCGAAGTGGAAGGCCCGCTGCAACGCCCCGTTTGATCATCGCTCCACCGCCGTAACCGACAAACTCGAAGCCCGTTCGCTGCACCGGCGATTTTGACAGGCACAAAAAAAGCCGGGCCCTGAGGCCCGGCTTTTATGCAATCCCGATACGGTTTCGCTTAGTGACTCTTGATGTTGTGCAGCATGGGACGCTGGCCGCTTTGCACCGCGCGGCGGATGAAATCGGCACGGCCGGGTTCGCGGCCGTTCAGTTCTGTGGCGCACTGCGAATCGACATAGGCGGCTGCGGCCAGCAGCACTTCCAGTTCACACAGGTCGACCTTGGGGCTGGTCCAATCGGTCGGCTTGGAGGTGAGCGTACGACCGATATCCCAGAACATGCGCGGACTCCACATCATCTGTTGCACGCGGGGGTGCTGAAAAAGCTCTACGCAGCGTGCGTTCAGGGCGTTCTGATCCATAACCACTCCGTCTCTATACGTACTTGGCAAGCCGGCAATCCTACCCCATGAATGACGCCAGGGAAAGCCGCCTTTGCTGAAGGCATCTAACACCATGTTTTTCATAAAGAATTTTGCCCGCCCTTTGCTGTAATTTAGATTTAGGGTGGGCTTCTAAGGCCTTAATTCAACTGAAGCCTAATTAACCCGATATGACATCAAGTCTAAGCCCATGGCGTTGCTTTCATTGATGGGTTTCATCCCGATTTGCCATGTCGAAATTGATTACTCATCAGTTTCTTAATAATTGATATTGGTGAGTCCATATTTAGGCAAAGATTAAAGATATCTGCCGTCTTTTCCTTTTTGTTAATTTTCTTGTTCCTATCGATGCAAAACATTGGATCATGGCTTTTTGCAAAAAGCACATCTACTTCGTTCAACCTTCCATCTGGTAGATAGTGAAATTCATAAACATCCGCCATCTGAAATCCATACGAAGCCATTAATTCAATGATTGAATGAAACAACGGCGCGCCTTGATTGTATTCCAGCAACTGAGTTTCCATCAGGATGAACTTCGCATGTTCCATCGTAGCCAATGCGCCTTTTAAAACGTCTGCTTCCGCTCCTTGTACATCCAGTTTGATGAAATCGTAAGTAGGTCCTGACCGCTTTACTATTTCATCCAATGTTGTTGTCTTTCTTATTTCCTCTATGACGTTTTCTTTCGCGTATGACGGCGTATTTTCCTTATAAAGGGAATTGCCTGATGTCCCGCCATTTATTGTTTTGTAATAGATCGCTTCTTTTGCTTGATCTGATAAAAGAGTTATCTCAAGTTCGGAATCTGGCATCCTATGCTGAATATTTTCCAAGGCCCCTAATAACTTCTCTTTGTGATCTTGATTTCCCTCGATCATCAAGATTGGCGCATTAGGAAATACGCTATGAATCATTTCAGACCACTTACCGACATGCGCTCCAATATCAATAATGCCTTGTGGCACATACCCAGCATGTTTTAAATATTCGAGCCTTGCTTTGTGCGAGCGCATTTTTATCTGATCACGAAGAAGTTGGTTGCAATGTCCACTATTCCACCGTCACGGATTTGGCCAGATTGCGCGGTTGGTCGACGTCCGTGCCCTTGAGCACGGCGACGTGATAGGCCAGCAGCTGCAGGGGGACGCTGAAAACGATGGGGGCGGTCCATTCGCCCACATCGCCCAGCTCCAGGGTCTGGACATCCGCTTCGGCACGCAGCGGTTTCCCGCTGGTGAACACGAACAGCTTTCCGCCGCGGGCGCGCACCTCCTGAAGATTCGACAGCAGTTTTTCGAGCAGGCTATCGTTCGGCGCCACCGCGATCACCGGCATCTCCTCGTCCACCAGTGCCAGCGGGCCGTGCTTGAGTTCGCCCGCCGGGTAGGCCTCTGCATGGATGTAGGAAATCTCCTTGAGCTTGAGCGCACCTTCCATCGCGATCGGGAATTCGATCCCGCGGCCCAGATACAGCGCATGATGCAGGTTGGCGAACGCCTGCGCCCAGGCCTCGATTTCCGGCTCGCGTTTCAATACGTCCTCGATCTGCGCGGGCAGGTGTTCGAGCTCGCCGATCAGCGCCTTCTCGGTGTCCTGCGTCATCCCGTGCGCCCGGCCGCCGGCGATGACGAACAACAGCAGGGCGACGAGCTGGGTGGTGAAGGCCTTGGTCGAGGCCACGCCCAGCTCCGGGCCGGCGTGGGTCATCAGCACCAGGTCGGAGGCGCGTACCAGCGAGCTTTCCGGAACGTTGCAAATCGCCAGCGAGGCGACGTACCCCGCCGATTTCGCGGCCTGCAGGGCGGCCAGGGTATCCGCCGTTTCGCCGGACTGGGAGATGGTCACGAACAGCGTGCCCGGCGCCACCACGTGACGGCGATAGCGATACTCGCTCGCCACCTCGACCTGACAGGGCAGGTCGGTCAGCGTCTCCAGCCAGTATTTCGCGATCAGGCCGGCGTGGTAGCTGGTGCCGCAGGCCACGATTTGCACGGCTTTGACCTGATCGATCAACTCGCCGGCGCGCGGCCCGAGGATTTCCGCCGGCACCCGCCCGCCCACGATGCGCGATTCCAGGGTGTCGGCAATCGCCTGCGACTGCTCGTGGATCTCCTTGAGCATGAAATGCCGATAGTTCCCGCGCTCGGCTGCGGTTGCGCTGAGCGCCGATTCGTACACCGGCCGCTCCACGATCTGGCCGCTGCGGTCGTAGATGGTCATGCCGTCGGGGCGCAGGTCGGCGACGTCGCCGTTTTCCAGATACACGAATCGCTGGGTGACGGGGAGCAGGGCCTGCACGTCCGAGGCGATGAAGTGTTCGCCGATACCGATACCGATGACCAGCGGGCTGCCCTCGCGCGCGGCGACCAGACGGTGCGGTTCATCGGCCGAGATCACGCCGATGGCATAGGCCCCCTGGATTTCACCAATGGTCTTGCGTACGGCATCGAGCAGGTCGCTGCCGTGCTGCAGGTGGTGTTCGATCTGATGCGCCACCACCTCGGTGTCGGTCTCCGAGGTGAAGCGGAATCCTTCCTTGCGCTGTCCCTCGCGTAACGCTTCGTGGTTTTCGATGATGCCGTTGTGCACCACCGCGATGTGTTTGTTGCAGATGTGGGGATGGGCATTCTGCTCGCTCGGCTGGCCGTGCGTCGCCCAGCGCGTGTGGGCGATGCCGAGCATGCCGTTCAGCGGTTGCCGCTGCAGGGCATCGGCCAGTTGCGCGACCTTGCCGACCCGCCGCAGGCGTTCCAGCTCGGCATCGTGCAGCACGGCCATGCCGGCGGAATCGTACCCACGGTATTCGAGCCTGCGCAGCCCTTCGAGGAGGATCGGCGCGACATCGCGCTGCGCCACGCCGCCGACTATCCCACACATGTCACTTCTCCTGCTTTTTTTCGGGGCGCTTCCAACCGTCCACCGTGGTCTGCTTGGTTGCCGTCAGGGTCAACTTGCCTTCGGGGGCCGTTTTGCGCAGCACCGTAGCGGCACCCAGGGTCGCGCCCTTGCCTACTGTAACCGGCGCGACCAGCACCGAGTTGGATCCGGTGGAGGCGTTGTCCTCGATGACGGTGCGGTGCTTGTTGGCGCCGTCATAGTTGGCCGTAATGGTCCCGGCCCCGATGTTGACCTGGCTGCCCATGGTGGTGTCGCCGACATAGCTCAGGTGATTGACCTTGCTGCCCTGGCCTATTTGACTGTTCTTGATCTCGACAAAGTTGCCGATGTGATTACCGCCGGCCAGCTCCGCACCTGGGCGCAGGCGCGCAAACGGGCCGACCCGGCTGCCTGACCCCACCCTGGCCTGCTCAATCACGCACATCGGCAGGATCTCGGCACCGGCCTCGATCTCGCTGTCGCGAATCACGCAGTTCGCACCGATGTGCACGTCGTCGCCGATGATTACCTCGCCCGCCAGCTCCACATTGGCGTCAATCTCGACATCCACCCCGATCCGTACCCGACCACGCACCCGCAGCGACGCTGGATCGAGCAGGGTCACACCCTGTGTCATCAGGTCGGCGGCGGTGCGCCGCTGAGCATAGGCCTCCACGGCCGCCAGCTGCGCACGGTCGTTGATCCCGCTGACCTCCATGGCGTCCTGGCAGCGCACCCCGGCGACACCCGAGCCTTCGTGCACGGCCAGCGCGACGCAGTCCGTGAGGTAATACTCGCTCTGGGCGTTGTCGTTGCCGATGCCGTCTATCCAGCGTTCCAGCGCCTCGCGCTCCGCCGCCAGGATGCCGGTGTTCACCTCGCGCAGGGACCGTTCGGCATCCGAGGCATCCTTTTCCTCCACGATTTTCGTCAGCTGGCCGTGACCGTCGCGTACGATGCGCCCATAACCCGTCGGCTGATCAAGTTCGGTCGTCAGCACCGCCAGCTTCGCGTGCTGCAGCGCGTCGAGCAGGGGATTCAGAGTCGCCGGGCGTATCAACGGTACGTCACCGTACAGCACCAGGATGTGATCCACGTCCTGCATGGCGGGCAGGGCCTGCTTGACTGCATGCGCCGTGCCCTCCTGGGATTCCTGCAGCACCGCATCCACACCCTGGCCGTCCAGATGCGCGATGACGGACTCGGCACCGTGCCCGTAAACGACACTGATGCGCTCGCCATCCAGGGCCAGGGCGGTATCGATGACGTGGTCCAGCATGGGCCGTCCCGCCACCCGGTGCAGCACCTTGGGCAGACGGCTGCGCATCCGGGTTCCCTGGCCGGCGGCGAGGATGATGACTCCGAGACTCATGGATTCAGGCAAAACTGGTCTTCAAAGGTAGCGATTGTACCCGATCACCCGTGTACGCTGCCCTAACGAAAACGGGCAGCCCGATGGCTGCCCGTAAAGGTACTGCGTGTGGCGCGCGGATCACTTCAGATTTTTGCGCATCTTTTCGATCATGCGCAGTTGGGCGATCGCCTCCAGCAGTTCGGATTGCGCCCGGGCGTAATCGATCTCACCCTTGTTGTCCGACAACAGCTGTTCGGCGCGCTGCTTGGCCTCCAGCGCCGCCGCTTCGTCCAGGTCCTTGGCACGCACCGCGGTGTCGGCCAGAACGGTGACGACGTGCGGCTGGATCTCGAGGATACCGCCGGATACGAAGTAGAACTCCAGCTCCTGCTTGCCCTCGGGTTTGACGCGGACCTCGCCGGGCTTGAGCCGGGAGATGAAAGGACTGTGGCGCGGGAAGATGCCCACCTCGCCCATCTCGGCGGGGGCGTAGACCTCCTCGACGGGGCCGGAGTAGATGCTTTCCTCCGCGCTCACGATGTCCACATGCATGGTCATGGGCATAAGTATAGCCTCTTACTTCATCTTCTCGGCTTTTTCGGCGGCCTCGTCGATCGTGCCGACCATGTAGAACGCCTGCTCGGGGAGGTGATCGTACTCGCCGGCCACGATGGCCTTGAAACCGCGGATGGTTTCGCTCAGCGAGACGTACTTGCCGGGCGCGCCGGTAAAGACTTCGGCCACGAAGAAGGGCTGGGACAGGTAACGCTGAATCTTACGGGCGCGGGCCACAGTCAGCTTGTCCTCTTCCGACAGTTCGTCCATACCCAGAATGGCGATGATGTCCTTCAGCTCCTTGTAGCGCTGCAGCACGTTCTGCACGGTGCGGGCCGTGTCGTAATGCTCCTGACCGATAACCAGCGGATCGAGCTGGCGGCTGGTCGAATCCAGCGGGTCCACCGCGGGGTAGATGCCCAGCTCGGCGATCTGACGCGACAGCACGACGGTGGCGTCCAGGTGCGCGAAGGTGGTGGCCGGGGAGGGGTCGGTGAGATCGTCCGCCGGCACGTACACGGCCTGCACGGAGGTGATCGAACCCTTCTTGGTCGAGGTGATGCGCTCCTGGAGCACACCCATTTCCTCGGCCAGGGTCGGCTGGTAACCCACCGCCGAAGGCATGCGGCCGAGCAGCGCGGACACCTCGGTACCGGCCAGGGTGTAACGGTAGATGTTGTCGATGAACAGCAGCACGTCGCGGCCTTCGTCGCGGAAGTATTCCGCCATGGTCAGTCCGCTCAGCGCCACGCGCAGACGGTTGCCCGGCGGCTCGTTCATCTGGCCGTACACCATCGCCACCTTCGATTCCTCGAGAGCGTCGAGGCGGATAACGCCCGCTTCGGACATCTCGTGATAGAAGTCGTTACCCTCACGGGTACGCTCGCCCACGCCGGCGAACACGGACAGACCCGAGTGCTGGGTGGCGATGTTGTTGATCAGCTCCAGCATGTTGACGGTCTTGCCCACGCCGGCGCCGCCGAACAGACCGACCTTGCCGCCCTTGGCGAAGGGACACAGCAGGTCGATGACCTTGATGCCGGTTTCCAGCAGTTCGGTCGAACCGGACTGCTCCTCGTAGCTCGGTGCCGCGCGGTGGATGGCCCACTTTTCTTCCGTCTTGACCTCGCCGCGTTCGTCCTGGGGCTCGCCCAGCACGTTCATGATGCGGCCCAGGGTGCCCTTGCCGACGGGTACCGAAATCGGCGCGCCGGTGTCGGTCACATCCAAATTGCGGCGCAGACCGTCGGAGGGGCCCATGGCGATGGTACGCACCACGCCATCACCCAGCTGCTGCTGCACCTCCAGGGTGAGATTGGTTTCATCCACGATCAGCGCGTCGTAAACCTTCGGGATACTGTCCCGCGGAAATTCCACGTCAACGACGGCGCCAATGATCTCGACGATGGTGCCCTTGCTCATGGTTTATATCCTCGTAAAAATCTATCTGAATTCTTGATCGTTAGACCGCCGCAGCGCCGCTGACGATCTCGGAAATTTCCTGGGTGATGGCTGCCTGGCGCGCCTTGTTGTAGACCAGCTGCAGCTGATCGATGAGCTCGCCGGCGTTGTCGGAGGCGCTCTTCATGGCGATCATGCGCGCCGCCATCTCGCAGGCGACGTTCTCCACCACCGCCTGATACACCTGCGACTCGATATAGCGGGTCAGCAGGTCGTTCAGGACCTCTTTGGCATCTGGCTCGTACAGGTAGTCCCAGTGATGCTTGAGACTCTCATCCTGTGCCGGCACCACCGGAATCAGCTGCGACGCACTCGGCTTCTGTGACATGGTCGAAACAAAACTGTTTTCGATCAGGATCAGGCGGTCGATCTCGCCTTCGTTGTAGGCATCGAGCATCACCTTCACCGTGCCGATCAGATCGGTCAGCCGCGGCGCATCGCCGAGGTGGGTGATTTCCGACATCACGTCGCCCATGCGCTTGAAGAACGCGCGAGCCTTGGCGCCGATGATGCAGAGGCGGATCTCCGCACCCTGGTCGCGCCAGTGCTTGATCTCGCCCAGGGCCTTCTTGAACAGGTTGATGTTCAGGCCGCCGCACAGGCCGCGGTCGCTGGAAACGATGATCAGGCCGACCCGTTTTACCTCCGGGCGTTCCTCAAGATACGGATGCACGTACTCCGGATGCGCCATCGCCAGATGGCCAATGACATTGCGCATCTTCTCGGCATAGGGGCGGGATGCATGCATCCGGTCCTGCGCCTTACGCATCTTGCTCGCGGCCACCATTTCCATGGCCTTGGTGATCTTCTGAGTATTCTTGATACTCTTGATCTGCGTGCGAATTTCTTTTGCGCCAGCCATTGGTCTACCTACCGTTGCGTTTCGTGTCTCGCCTTACCAGACGTTCTTGGCCTTGAAATCCTCGAGGGCCTTACGCATGGCCGCCGCGATCTCATCGTTGTAGTCGCCGGACGCGTTGATCTTGTCCAGCAGACTGGCCTGCTCCGAACGCAGGTAGCTGACCATGGCCGCCTCGAAGTCCACGACCTTCTTGACGTCGACGTCGTCCAGGAAGCCTTCGTTGGCGGCGAACAGACTGAACGCCATCTCGGCAATGGACATGGGGCTGTACTGTTTCTGCTTCATCAGCTCGGTCACGCGCTGACCGCGTTCCAGCTGCTTGCGGGTCTGCTCGTCCAGGTCGGAAGCGAACTGCGCGAATGCCGCCAGCTCGCGGTACTGGGCCAGTGCCAGACGTACACCGCCGCCGAGCTTCTTGATGATCTTGGTCTGGGCCGCACCACCCACGCGGGAGACCGACAGACCGGCGTTGATGGCCGGACGGATACCCGCGTTGAACAGGTCGGTTTCCAGGAAGATCTGACCGTCGGTGATGGAGATGACGTTGGTCGGCACGAAGGCGGACACGTCACCGGCCTGGGTCTCGATGATCGGCAGCGCGGTCAGCGAGCCGGTTTGGCCCTTCACGGCGCCCTGGGTGAACTTCTCGACGTACTCGGCGTTCACGCGCGCGGCACGTTCCAACAGACGCGAATGCAGGTAGAACACGTCACCCGGATAGGCCTCACGTCCCGGCGGACGCTTCAGCAGCAGGGAGACCTGACGGTAGGCCCAGGCCTGCTTGGTCAGATCGTCGTAGATGATGAGTGCATCTTCACCACGGTCGCGGAAGTATTCGCCCATGGCGCAGCCGGAGTAGGGCGCGATGAACTGCATGGCGGCGGACTCGGCGGCCGGTGCGGCGACGATGATGGTGTGGTCCATGGCGCCGTGCTCTTCGAGCTTGCGCACCACGTTGGCGATACTGGAGGCCTTCTGGCCGATCGCCACGTAGATACAGGTAACACCGGTGCCCTTCTGGTTGATGATGGCGTCGATCGCAACGGCGGTCTTACCGGTCTGGCGGTCGCCGATGATCAGCTCGCGCTGTCCGCGGCCGATCGGCACCATGGCGTCGATGGCCTTGAGGCCGGTCTGCACCGGCTGGTCGACCGACTGACGCTCGATAACGCCGGGGGCGATCTTTTCGATCGGGGAGAACCCGTCGTTCTCGACCGGTCCCTTGCCGTCGATGGGGTTGCCCAGAGCGTCGACCACGCGGCCGGTCAGGCCCTTGCCGACCGGCACCTCGAGGATGCGGCCGGTGCACTTGGCGGTGTCGCCCTCGGAGATGGTCTTGTAATCGCCCAGCACCACCGCGCCCACGGTGTCACGCTCCAGGTTGAGCGCCATGCCGTAGACATTGCCGGGGAATTCGATCATCTCGCCGTACATTGCGTCGGCAAGACCATGAATGCGCACGATACCGTCGGTGAGGCTGACCACCGTACCCTCGGTACGGGCCTCGGCCGCCGCTTCGAAGTTCTCGATGCGCTTTTTAATCAGTTCGCTGATTTCAGTCGGATTGAGTTGCATCGTTCAATTCCTCTCAGTGGCCCAATGCGGTGCGCATCTTTTCCAGGCGCCCTTTCACGGAACCATCAATAACCAGATCGCCGGCGTGAATAACCGCGCCGCCCATTAGGGATTCGTCGACTTCGCAGACCAAACGTACTTCGCGTCCCAGGCGCGCCTTGAGCGCCTTGACCACGGCGGCCTGCTGCGCGTCGTCGAGCGGAAGCGCGGAGATCAGTGTCGCTTCGACCGAACCTTCCGCCTCGTTCTTCATGTGCTCGTAGATGGCGGCGATTTCCGGCAGCAGTTCCAGGCGGTCGTTTTCGACCAGCACGGTCAGCAGGTTTTGCCCCTGCGCGTCCACGTTGCCGTCGCATGCCTTCTTGAACAGGTCGAGCTGCTGTTCTTTGCTCAGCCGGGGACTCTCGATAATGGCCTGCATCTCCGGGGTGTGCGCCGCCGCAGCCAGGAACATCAGCTGCTCGGACCACTTGCCCAGGGCGTTGCCGGCTTGAGCCAGCTCGAAAACGGCCCGTGCGTAGGGACGAGCAAGGAAGGTGGTTTCAGCCATGACTCAGCCCCTAGAGTTGCGCGACGAGATCGTCGAGCACCTGCTGATGGGCCTTGGCGTCGATCTCTTTCTTCAGCACCCGCTCCGCGCCGACCACCGCCAGAGACGCCACCTGACCACGCAGCTGTTCGCGTGCCCGGTTGATCTCCTGGTCGATCTCAGCCTGGGCGGCCGCCTTGAGGCGATCGCCTTCGGAACGCGCCTGCTGCTTGGCCTCTTCGACCACCTCGCTGGCGCGCTTCTGTGCTTGGGAAATGATCTCGGCCGCCTGCTGCTTGGCGGCGTGAAGCTCTTCCAGGGCGTGCTTTTTGGCCAGCTCCTGTTCGTGCTTGCCACGCTCTGCGGCGGCAAGGCCATCGGCGATCTGCTTCTTACGCTCGTTGAGCGCTTTCATGATCGGTGGCCAGACATACGTCATGACGAACCACACGAACACGAAGAAGGCTATCGACTGGCCGATGAGGGTTGCATTGATATTCATGCCGATTCCTCTCGATTACGTCGAGTTCGATACCTAGGGCGAGTTGCTGCTTATCCACCCACCACGGCGAACAGGACGTACAGGGCGATACCGACCGCGATCATAGGCACGGCGTCGACCAGACCCATCACGATGAAGAACTGGGTACGCAGCATGGGGATCAGCTCGGGCTGACGCGCGGCACCTTCAAGGAAACGCGCACCGAGGATACCGATACCGACCGCGGCGCCCAGGGCACCCAGGCCCATCATCAGACCACCAGCGATGTACAACAGAGCAGTTGCGACTTCCATTGTTTATCTCCCGATTAAACGAAGTTGAAAAGTTGAATTAGTGATGTTCCTGATGCGCCATATCCAGGTACACGATGGTCAGCGTCATGAAGATGAACGCCTGCAGCGTAATGATGAGGATATGGAAGATTGACCATCCCAGTTGGAGCAGGCCGCCGAAGCCGCCCATGACCCAGCCAGCGCCATACATCATGGCGATGAGGATGAAGATCGTTTCACCCGCGTACATGTTGCCGAACAGTCGCAGGGAGAGCGAAACCGGCTTGGACAGCAGCGCCACGCCTTCCAGCAGCAGGTTGACCGGAAAGCCGAGCTTGCCGAAGGGCTGGAACGCGAGCTCGCCGATGAAGCCGCCGATACCCTTGATCTTGACCGAGTAGTAGAGCATCAGCCAGAACACGCCGAGCGCGAGGCCGAAGGTGATGTTGGGATCGGCGCTGGGCACGACGCGCATGAAGACATGATGCGGTTCCATGCCGAAGAAGGTGCTGCCGATCCAGCCGCTCAGCATGGGGATCCAGTCGACCGGGATCAGATCCATCAGATTCATCAGGAACACCCAGACGAAGATCGTCAGGGCGAGGGGCGCGATAATGTCGTTCTTGCCCGCGAAGGAGCCGCGCACGCTGGTGTCCACGAACTCCACGATCCATTCCACGAAGTTCTGCAGGCCACCCGGGATGCCGGTGGTCGCTTTCCTGGCCACCGCGCCGAACATGAAGACAAAAATCAGCCCCAGCACCAGCGTCCACCCCAGGGAGTCGAGATGGAACGCCCAGAAACCCATTTCCTTGGCCTGTTCGGCGCTGTGCGCCAGGCCCCAGTGACCGTCGGGAAACTTACCGAAGGTCATGAAGGTCATGTGGTGATGGATGTACTCCCCAGAAGTAATCGCTTCGCTGGACATGCCTATTTGCTCTGTAATCTTTTCTCGAAACCTTGTGTCAGCAAAGCACCGATCTGCAGGGCGATGAAGCCCGCCAGCAGGCTCGTGGGTTCAAGGCCCAGCGGACCGAACCCCAGCACGAGCAACGTGGCCATGACCACGAAGCGCTGCAGCTCGCTGCTGATGGCATAGCGCAGGGTGCGCATGGCATCTTCAGCGGCGCGCGTACGTGCGCGCTGGTAGTACCAGATCGATATTGCTGTATTCACCAGGACGATCCCCCCGCCGTAGACGGTCGCGAGCATCGAGTCCAGGCCTTTGAAATACAGGGCAAGCACTCCCCCCAAGGCCAGCAGCAGCAACTGGACGGTTAACCTTCGTGCGCCCATGCAGGTCTGCCTCGTGTCGGCTTGCTGGTTGTCTTGTATGTAATAAGGCGCAATCGGCCGTGAGCGCCCCTGGACAACAGGCCGCGCAGTATAAAGAGTCGCCTTTAGAGGGTCAACAAGCTGACGGGGCAGGATTTATGAAGGTTTATTTAATGTGCTGGAGGATCCCGTCCAGCTCGTCCAGGCTGTTGTAATGGATCACCAGGCGGCCTTTGCCGTCGCCGCCGTGGGCGAGCTGGACCTTGGCCCCCAGTTGCTCGCTGACCCGCTGCTCCAGGCGCTTCACGTCCGGATCCGCGCTCTGCGGCCGTGCCGGCCTGGACTTCGGGTGCTGCAGTGACTTGATGTACTGCTCGGTCTGACGCACCGACAGGCCGCGCGCGGCCACGTGGCGGGCAGCCTCCAGCTGGGCCCGCCCCTGCAGGGCCAGCAGGGCCCGGGCGTGGCCCATCTCGAGCTGGCCCTCGTCGACCATGGCCTTCACCTCGTCGCTCAGGTCCAGGAGGCGCAGCAGGTTGGTCACCGCGGTGCGCGAGCGCCCCACCGCCTCGGCGGTCTGCATGTGGGTCAGGCCGAATTCGTTGATCAGACGCTGCAGGGCGTTCGCCTCTTCCAGCGGATTCAGATCCTCGCGCTGGATGTTCTCGATCAGCGACATGGCCGCGGCCGCCTGGTCGGGAATGTCGCGCACCACCGCCGGCACCTCGAGCAGGCCCGCCATCTGTGCCGCCCGCCAGCGCCGCTCGCCGGCGATCAGCTCGAACTCCCCGTCGCCGACCCGGCGCACCACCACCGGCTGCACCAGGCCCTGGGCGCGGATCGAATCGGCCAGCTCCTGCAGGGCCTCGGGGCGGATGTGCACCCGCGGCTGGTACTTGCCGCGGCGGATGTGCTCCACGGGAATATGGCGCAGATCGCTGTCGTCCGCGGTTTCGCGGACCTCCGCGGCGGAACTCAGCAGCACGTCCAGGCCTCTGCCCAGTCCGGGTTTTTTTCTGGTCATGAAATTACAATCGTCCTCGCCGGACTCACGTCGTTATTGATGCACGAACACGGTTCGCGTGTCGCGGCGCAGCATCTCGCCGGCCAGGGCGAGGTAGGCCAGGGCGCCGCGCGAGCCCTTATCATACTGGATTACCGGCATCCCATAGCTGGGGGCCTCGGCCAAACGGATGTTGCGGGGGATGATGGTGCGGTAGACGCGATCGCCGAAATGCTGGATCAGCTGGGTCGAAACGTCGTTGGACAGGTTGTTGCGCGGATCGTACATGGTGCGCAGCAACCCCTCGATCTGCAGTTCCGGATTGGCCGTCTGGCGGATGCTTTCGATGGTGCGGATCAGCGCCGACAGCCCCTCCAGGGCGTAGTACTCGCACTGCATGGGAATCAAAACCCCGGTGGCGGCCACCAGGGCGTTCACGGTCAGCATGTTCAGGGACGGCGGGCAATCGATCAGAATGTAGTCGTATTCATTGCGCACCGGCTGCAGCGCCCGACGCAGCTTGAATTCGCGTCCCTCCATCTGCATCAGCTCGACCTCGGCGGCGGTCAGGTCGCCGTTGGCCGGCAACAGGCTGAACCCCGAGCCCTCCACGGATACGATGGCGCGCTGCGGCGCCATCTCCGCCATCAGTACATCGTAGATGCTGGCCCGGATGCTGTGCTTGTCCACCCCGCAACCCATGGTGGCGTTGCCCTGGGGGTCGAGATCGACCAGCAGGATCTTGCGGCGCGTCGCAGCCAGGGAGGCGGCGAGATTCACGCTGGTCGTGGTCTTGCCGACCCCGCCCTTTTGATTGGTTACCGCCAGAATCTTACCCATGCTCTCCTGCCAACCTGCTGATGACGATCAAATGCCGCTCCCCGGTCACGCCCGGCACACGCAGCTGCGGGCTGTCTTCCACCACATAACCCGCCGGCAGGGCCCGGATCTCGTCCACGGGCAGCTTGCCCTTCATGGCCAGCCAGTGTGCTTGCGGTGCCGCCAGCGCCGCTGTTCCCTCGACAAACGCCCGCAGGCTGGAAAACGCCCGGCTGAGCAGGGTATCAAAGGGCCGTGACGGGCGGTAGCTTTCCAGCCGCTCATTGACCACTTCGACGTTGTTCAGCCCCAGTTCGATCACGGTCTGGCGCATGAAGCGCGCCTTCTTTGCCGAGGCGTCCAACAGGGTATAGTCCAGATCCGGCGTCATCACCGCCAGCGGAATGCCCGGCAGGCCGGCGCCGCTGCCCACGTCCAGCAGTCTCGGCCCATGCAGCCAGGGCAGCACGGCCAGGCTGTCGAGGATATGCAGCGGAATCATCTGGTCCGGATCGCGCACCGCCGTCAGGTTATAGACCCGGTTCCAGCGTTGCAGCAGGTTCAGGTACTTCAGCAGGGCATCGTGCTGGCGTTGCGTGGTCTGGATGCCCGCCGCGCTCAGACCGTCAGCGAGCGCGGCGGATCGGTCGACCGACATTCAGAGCGAACCCGCCTCGTTGGTCAGCCTGTCCAGCAGGGCGCGCATCTTGGCGGCGAGCGCATCGTGGTCCTTGATGAAATGCCAGTGCAGCATCACCTTCGGATCGGTGTAGCCCATCCACACCCGGCCGCGCTCGTCTTCCCAGACCAGCACCCGCAACGGCAGGTCGATGCCGATGGTCTGGGTCTCCTGCATCAACGTGGTGCCCAATCGGGGTTTGCCGAAAATAATCACCTCGGTCGGACGCAGCGACATGCCGACCGACTTGGCGTTGGCGGCATGATCGATGGTCGCGAAGACCGGAATGTTTTCCTTCTTGAGCTCCGCCTGCAGGCGCTCGATGGTCACCCTCACGCTGTGATGGCTCGGCTTGATGACCATGCGGTCCCCGGCTGCGGCGGTCTGGGCCGCGAATCCGAACAACAGCAGACACCACAGCAACAAGGCGTTTCGAATTATTGTTTGTTTCATGCCGACTTCAACCAGTTCTGTTTTTTGAGATGCACGAGCAGCAGGGAAACCGCCGCCGGGGTGACACCCGAGATCCTCGCCGCCTGGCCCAGCGTGGCCGGACGGTGCGCCTGCAGCTTGCTGCGGACCTCGTTGGACAACCCCTGTACCGCAGCGTAATCGAGATCGTCCGGCAGCAGCGTTTCGTCGTGGCGGCGGGTGCGCTCGATTTCCTGCTGCTGGCGGCTGATGTAGCCGGCATATTTCGCCTGTACCTCGACCTGTTCCGCCACGCTGGGGTCATCCGTTCCGGGACCGAGTTCAGGCACAGACATCAGACCGGCGTAGGTCACGCCTGGTCGTTTGAGTAGCTCAAGCAGATTCTGTTCCTTACTCAGGGTCTCGCCGAGCGTTTCGCGTAATGCCGGCCCGGCGCCGCGGTCGGGAAACACCATGGTCGAGCGCAGACGCCGTTGTTCCTTTTCGATGGCCTCGCGCTTCGCGCTGAACGCCCGCCAGCGGGCCTCGTCCACCAGCCCCAGTCGATAACCGATTTCGGTGAGGCGCTGGTCGGCATTGTCCTCGCGCAGCAGCAGGCGGTGTTCGGCACGCGAGGTGAACATGCGGTACGGCTCGGCGGTGCCGCAGGTGTTGAGATCGTCGATCAGCACGCCGATATAGGCCTCGTCCCGGCGCGGCACCCAGGCCTCCTCGCCCGCGACTTGGCGCGCGGCGTTGAGGCCTGCGATCAGGCCCTGGGCCGCGGCCTCTTCATAGCCGGTCGTGCCGTTGATCTGCCCGGCGAAAAACAGGCCGCCGATCTCCCGCGTCTCGAGGCTGGGACGCAGGTCGCGCGGGTCGAAAAAGTCGTATTCGATGGCGTAGCCGGGGCGGGTGATGTGCGCCTGCTCGAAGCCCGCGATGGAACGCACCAGCGCGAGCTGTATGTCGAAGGGCAAGCTGGTCGAGATCCCGTTCGGGTAGATTTCGTGCGTGTGCAACCCTTCCGGTTCGATGAAGATCTGGTGCCGGTCACGGTCGGCGAAGCGCACCACCTTGTCCTCGATGGACGGGCAGTAGCGCGGCCCGACGCCCTCGATCACGCCGGTGTACATCGGCGAACGGTCCAGGCCGCCGGCGATGATCTCGTGGGTGCGGGCATTCGTATAGGTGATATGGCAGCTCACCTGCGGCGGGTGTTCCTCGCGCCGGCCCCGGAAAGAGAACACCGGCGTGGGCTCGTCCCCCGGCTGCGCCTGCAGCCGCGAATAATCGATGCTGCGCCCGTCGATGCGCGGCGGCGTACCGGTCTTGAGCCGGCCGACGCGCAACGGCAGCTCGCGCAGACGGGCGGCGAGGGCGATGCTGGGCGGGTCGCCGGCGCGCCCGCCCTGACTCTGACTCTCGCCGATATGGATCCGCCCGCCCAAGAAGGTGCCGACGGTCAGCACCACGGCGCGCGCCGCGATGCGCACCCCCATCTGGGTGACCACCCCGGTCACCCGGTCGCCGGTAACGATCAGATCGTCCACCGCCTGCTGGAACAGGGTCAGGTTGGGCTGGTTTTCCACCGCTTCACGGATGGCCTGCTTGTAGAGCTGGCGGTCGGCCTGCGCGCGGGTGGCCCGAACGGCCGGACCCTTGCGCGCATTCAGAATACGGAACTGAATTCCCCCGCGGTCTGCGGCATGCGCCATCGCCCCGCCCAGGGCGTCGATCTCCTTGACCAGGTGTCCCTTGCCGATACCCCCGATGGCCGGGTTGCAGCTCATCTGACCGATGGTCTCGATGTTCTGAGTCAGCAGCAGCGTGCGCACACCGAGGCGGGCGGCCGCCAGTGCCGCTTCCGTACCGGCGTGGCCGCCACCTATGACGATGACATCGAAATCTGTCGGGTACTGCACTTTGTCTACACCTGAATACGCG
>JARRKE010000019.1:67301-74821 GCA_037388465.1 Gammaproteobacteria bacterium | reverse complement strand
GTGCAGGACATCACCTACGCCAATCCGTTGCGCTATTTCCTGGTCATTCTACGCGGCGTGTTCCTGGAGGGGACGCCGTTTCATCTGCTCATCGGCCAGTTCTGGCCGATGGCCGTCATCGCGTTGTTGACGCTCAGTGCGGCCGGCTGGCTGTTCCGTCATCGAATGTACTAGGGCGTGAAGAGGTTGGTGGTGAGGTGTGAGGAGAGTGCCAGGATTTTCTTCTCACACCTCACGCTTCACTCCTTACGCATAACGCCAAAGCACGGGCCATTCGCGAAAGGTAAACAATGCGAGCGAGAGCCAGATGCCCGCGCCGCCTGCGGCAATGATGGGGTTACTACTCAGCAGGAATCCCGTGATCTGCAGCCAAAGCCCGGCATGCGCCAGGCCGAGCTGAGTCCAAGACCACGGGCCACTGCGAATCGGGTTACCGGTAAAGCGCGGCAGCATGTGCTCGCCCAGACCGTAAACCATCATCAACAGAAACCCCACGCCGAACAGATGCGTTGGTATGAAAGTGAGGTTACCGTTGCCGAACAGACCGCCGAATGGCAGGAACGCGCCGGCCAGAAACAGATATACCACCGCGCTCAGTATGAACGCGCGACTGCTGGTCGCGAGTCCCAAGCCGGCATGGCGCGTCTGCCCGGTGGTCTTGTCCGTGGCGGACGCCACCAGTGACATGGCTTCATTCAGGGGCTGCACGCCGATGTGCGCCAACTGCCCATCGATGACCAGGGCGGGGATGGAGCGAATGCGCAGCCGGGTCGCGAGTTCGCGGCCTTCCGGTTGCCCCATGTCGACCACCGCGAATTCGATGACCTTGTGTTCGGAGACCTGGCGCCAGATTTTCTCCGCCTCGTGGCAGGTGGCACACCAGTCGGAAACCAGCAGCTCGACTTTCATGGCTTAATCCGCACAACGCATGCATTGGATGTCATAGCGGTCCACCCATTGTTTGAGTGCCTCGATCGCTTCCTGGCCGGTATGCAGCCGTGACAGCGCCTGTTCGGGATCGTCAGGTTTCATGACCACGACCCAGGCATCGGTGTAGGGAGAAACATTGACCATGCCCGGGTTTTTTTCGACCTCAGGATTGATGCGAACGATCGTGCCGTCGAAAGGCGTGGGGATCCCGCCCGCCCATTTGCCGGATTCGAGGCGCGCGACCGGCTTGCCTGCGGCCCGGTGGGTGCCCGGTTGCTTGAAGCGGAAATACTGTACCCGCCCCGCCATGGTCTGCGCCGGATCGGTGATGCCGAGCGTATACGTGCCGTCGTCTTCCGGCCGGGCCCAGACATAGTCCAGGTCGTAAAGCAGGTCGTCCGGCAGTTCACAGCCACGGTATTCGGTGCCCATGGTCAGGCTCCTTTGGGTCCGTAGTGCCGCACGGTCAGCAGGACGTTGACTGTGAACAGGCCGATACCAAGCCAGGACAGCAGACCACCCAACGCAAGGAAGACGGGGCTCAGCAGCAGCCATCCGACCGCCATCAGCCACAAGCCAAGATTGGCGGCATAGAACTGCAGGTTCGCCAGGCGTTCCGAATACAGTGGCCGCCCGGAGAATCGGGGCAGCACATGCAGGCCGACACCGTAGACCATCATGGCCATGAACCCGAGTAGCATCAGGTGGGCATGCAGGCGCGGTATATTGCCGGGGATCGCGGCGGGCCAGAGCAACCAGGCCAGCATGAGCAGACCGCCCAGCAAGCCATACAGCAGTGCGGCGGTGATGAACAGGCGGTTGCGGGGATGCATGTCGGCGGCACCAAATAGTTGACCTGCCAAGTATGATATTGTTCGGCCCCCGGGTTTCACTTGACCTGAATCAAGCGCCAACCCGGGGTGGATTTGGGAGGATGCATGCAGAAGGAAGCCCTGAAACGTTATGACCTGTTTGCGTCCATGGAGGATGCGCAGATCGACGACATGCTGGCCGGCATGCGGGTTGTTCCGCTCGATGCGGGCGCCTTTTTGTTCCGCCAGAGCGATCCTGCGCAGCGTTTTTTTGTGCTGGAGACCGGTGTGATCAAGCTGTTCCGGCTCTCGCCCGACGGCGATGAAAAGGTGATCGAGGTGATCAAGGCAGGCGAATCCTTTGCCGAAGCAGTCATGTTCATGGAGGCCAACCGCTACCCCGTGAATGCACAGGCACTGGAGGAAAGTCGGGTGCTCGCGTTTGAGAACCGGCGCTTTTACCACTGGGTGAAAACCGATTCCGCCCTGGCCTTACGGTTGTTGGGCAGCCTGAGCCGTCGGATGCACGCACTGGTCAAGGAGATCGACGAGCTGACTCTGCACAACGCAGGTTATCGGCTGGTGAACTACCTGCTCAATGAAGCGGGCGAAGATTCGGATGGTGACATCACCCTGTCCGCGCCCAAGCAGGTGGTCGCCTCACGCCTGGCGATCAAGCCCGAGACACTGTCGCGCATCATGGCGCGCCTGAGAGGTGAGGGGCTGATCGAAGTGGAAGGCAACCACATACGCCTGATCGACCGGGAGGCATTGCGCCGATGGCTGGAGGCTGCCTGAAATATGCTGTGGCTGCTCAAAGTGCATGTGCTGACCGTGACGTTGTCGATCAGCGGATTTGTGCTGCGCCTGTACTGGATGTGGCGGGAATCGCCGTGGCTGCACGCCCGCTGGGTGCGTATTGCTCCGCACGTCAACGACACCCTGCTGCTGTTGTCGGGTATTTCGCTGGCGGCGGTCACGCAGCTGTATCCCTGGCAGCAGTCCTGGCTACTGACCAAGCTCGTCGCCCTGATCGTCTACATCCTGCTGGGTATGGTGGCCCTGCGCCTGGGGCTGACCCGGGCGGTGCGGTTAATGGCGGGCATCGGTGCCATCGCCGTGTTCGTTTATATCGTGGCCGTGGCCAAGACCCGGTCCGTCGTACCGTTGTAAGCGGAGTTTCAGAGGAATTTGCATGAGTGATTTTCGAGTCGATTTGCGTGAGTGCGGCGGTAGCTCCGCCCACGCCTATGCGCTGAGTGCACTGCGAGAGCTGCGCCGCGGCCAGGAGGCAGAACTGCTCGCCGCCGAGGACCCGGACATGGTGCTCAAGGCGGTCAATCTCGACCTGCGCAATGCGCTGAGCTGGGAGCAGACCGAGTCCGGGCCGCCGCTGTGGCGGGTGCGGGTGCGGCACCGCGACGACGTGGAGGCCACCGAACTGGCCGACCTGTTGACGCGTGATCACGAGCGTATCGACCATCTGTTCGCCAATGCCTTGCACCGTCTCAATGCCGGTGACACGGCGACGGCGTTGCCGCAGTTTCGCGAATATGCGCAACGTCTGCGCAACCACGTCGAGGCGGAGAACGAGATCATCGTACCGGTGCTCGAACTGCCGCGCGCGCCGAGCGGGGACGACCCGACCTCCATCATGCTGCGCGAGCACGACGAGCTGATCGAACAGACGCACATGATCGAGGAAATGCTGGACGAAGGCATGGACGATGCCGGCATGCTGGCACCCTTCTTCGCCATCATTTCCGGACAGCTTGCCAAGCACGAGTGGCGCGAGGAGCAAAACCTGTTCCCGCTCTGGCGACACCGGCTGCGCGCCGATGCCGCGCTGGCGGCGGAACTGTTCCCCAAGGTGCGCAAGCTCATCAAGACCGGAGACGAGCACCGCTGAGGTTTGCATGATGCTGTGGCCGAACAGCCCCGAGGCCGGTTTCGACGATCCGCTCGCCATGCTTGCGGCCTGTCATGAGCGCATCGCCCGGCATTGCGACACACTTGAGCGCCTGGCGGCACATATCGAGCAAATGGGTATCGATGAGGACGCGCGGGTCGCGGCGGCGCAGGTGCTGAAATATTTCTCCACGGCGGCGCCCGATCATCATGCCGACGAGGAGCAGGACCTGTTCCCGCGTCTGCGCAGCCATCCCGAGTGGCGCCAGGAAGAGGAAGACATGCTGCTGCGCCTCGCGACCGAACATCGGGAGCAGGATGCGGCCTGGATATCGCTCAGGCCGGGACTGGAAGACATCGCGCAAGGCCGGTTGCCGCCGCAGCCTTTGCCTGTCGCACGGTTTGTTGAACTGCAGCGCAGCCATCTGGAGTTCGAAAACAGGCACCTGTTGCCGCTCGCCCGCCGCGTGCTGAACGTACAGGATCTACGCGACATGGGCCACGCAATGCGTGCCCGGCGCGGCTTGGGCTGAATCGTGATCCGGCGTTTCAGGCTATCCGCGGGGCGGATAGCCTGACCTGTGCAAGGCGATAGGCTGATCGGGAATGCTCAGCGCCATTTCGACGACACATAATCGAGTCGGTAAGCGGGCTTGAGTGTTGGCCTGTAATCTATGTGTGCGTTCTTTGCCGCAGTAAGAATAATGAGTCACCCATACTCAATCATTGCCGGGGGAAGCAGCGTAGGCTGGTACATCACCCCATTGGTCCGGCACGCCTACCTTGTACAGTATATGTAGCCGGCAATTTGAGGATTGTTGATGATCGCGCTACCTGCAACCGCTTGTGTGGTGAGGTCTTTCAGGCCGCGGATTTCGTAGTCACTATATCCATTTTCCGAGCATACCTCCTTCGCACGTCGATTGAAGTACTCCATTGTCGTCGTATGGCTGGTGACATAATTCGTTCGCACCTCTACATAGTAGACATTTCCTTTGATATGCGCGTCGTGGTATCCAAATGGTCCAGAGCCGGCTGGTTGATAAGGAGTGACCGATGCGCATCCAAAAGCTGCTGCTACTAGTATTGTCATAGACAACCACCTTCCAATTGATATGGATCGCCTCCATCGCGTGCGGGTGTTGTTGTCGCTCGTTTCCCGTACGGGTGCAGGCAGTACGTCGGATTGCAATGGTCCGGCAACAATCTTGAAATCGCTTTTCATTTGTTTCCCCCTTGAGATTAAAGCCTCTCTGAATACGGTTGATTTACGCGGCCTGCGATAAATAAGTAGGCCGTGATCACGCGTGACAAGGAAGATCGTAAGTAATCCCGGGTTACCGATAAGTTACCTGGCGCCCCGTCGACCGAATACCTGGCGGCCGGCGGACTGGCACCATATTGTGGTCCTGGGTGGTGGGAGCGGGGGGTGATACAGGTATTTGTCGTTTGGATAGGCGGACAAAAAAAGTCCTCCGGCACGTCTTGGGCGTTAATTACATTTCTGGCATGCCATCGCTAACCTCACCTGTTATACGTTCCAAAATGTTATGAGAAATGCCTTGGGCGTGCGCCGGCGGGAAAAGCCTTTGCACAGCCCGTGCTCGTACCCTAGAAGTACGATGGTTTCGCATGCCAGTGATCGTAAAAAATGGGGTTCCCAATCGATTACTAATCTGATCCGGTTATTCACCGATGTCCGTCTGTCTGCGGTGGTATTTGATTCGCGTTATATGCTCGGGTAACCCAACAGTAACTCAGCCTGTCGTACGTTTAGATTGTCCTGGCGGTGTTGGGGCGCTTCTTGGGAGGTTGGCAATGGAAAGTTACATCCTGCGTATCTATCGCCATGGACCAAATCAGCTGATTGGCATGCTGGAGACGGTTCCTGATGGCATTCAACAAGGATTTACAGGGATCAACGAATTGGCAGCTTTGCTGAATCAAGGCAGTACCGAACAAGAAGATGAGTCAGCAGGTGTTCAGGGATATGAAGAGCTGATTCGCGCAAGACGAAGTAAGGATAAGGATTAGCCGGCGTTGGTTAAGCCTCGATTTGGTCGGCTGTTTCTTGTGTGTCTGGCGGATGCGGGTTTGCATCTGATCAAATCTGGATGGCTTGCGCTAAGTAACCCATCGGTAACCCCACCTCTCGTATTTTTAAGTCAAGGCAATCGGATGAGCGCGTCAGTTAGTGAGACGGCGCTCTCGAGGATGCCAAGAGAAATATAAGAAAATTGAGAGGTGCCATTATGAATATGCGAATCAGCAGTATCTTGCTAAGCGCATTGATGGGCGTTGTCCTGATGTTCGGGGCTGCAGGCGCTTGGGCGGCGGGCAGCCAATATCCGGCGGAAAAGCACCTGGGCTCGTCCTTGTTCGGTCCGGATCCTGGCCGGGAAGTGTCCGTTGGTGGTTATGGCGGCACGATGGGAACAGGTGTCCGCCTGGAATTCGACTTGTCAGGTAGCCTCGCGCCGTTTTCTGCAACCTACGCGAAGCGCGACGTTACCCTGCAGGCAACGACAGGTGAGAATCTGGATACCTCGCGTGAAGTTTGGGCGCTTGCTTATGAGCCACGCTTGCTGGCTACGCCGAAAGCGCTGGGGCATGGTGTTCAGTTGCTTGCCCGCGTTGCTTTTCCTATCGGATTGACGGTGGGGGAAAACAAGAATGCATCGGAGCAGATCACCGAATGGGTGCCGAGCTCAACGGGCCGTGGAGGCGATTATGTGACGCGGGACCTCGCCATGCGCAGCGAGGACAAGGGCGCACAGGTTGGTGCCTTCGTGGGCCTGCAGCCAGCGGTGGAATTTGGGTTTGGAAACAAATATTCGCTGACCGTCGGTGCTGATATTGCGGTCGGGGTGCCGTTCTCAGGCGGATCTCAGGCCTGGAAGGATGTGGATCGCCTTGGGGGCTTCGTCAATCTCGGCGTCCGGTTCTAGCTCTGACACTCATGCCGTTTTCTTGGGGATGTTTCATTCGGGCGGTCATTTGGCCGCCCGTTTTTATTTGTTTCCTGGATTCGCCTATGGCGATTTATGCCCCGGAGCGGAGTGAGGCAGTCGCCAGGTAACCCATCGGTAACCCGGCCTGTCCTACGGTTAATTCAAGGCCGGCGGGGACGGCCGGTGGGTGATGAGCCGTCTCCGCCCCGTGATTATTCGAACGGAGGGAGAACGTCATGCACACACGATTCGGTATCAGCTTGTTAGTAAGTATTGTGGGCGCCAGCCTGTTGCTCGGCGGCCCGGTGGCTGAAGCAACTACATTGCCATCCGACGCCAGGATGGTGACTCAGCACGTCACGATTGAGCAGCAGCAAAGGCTTGCCGGCCTGAACCTGCCGTTCATCCAGAATCAGGGACAATTGGACAAGGAAGTCGCCTATTACGCCCGCACCTTCGCAGGTACGGCCTTCGTCACCCGCGATGGTGTGCTGGTGCTCAGTCTGCCGGGTAAGTTGTTGGCCGGCAGCCAAGGGGGCATGCTGCCCGGCCCTGTCGAGCGCAGTGCGAAGCGTGGACCCGGCTGGGTGCTGAGCGAACGTCCGGTCAGCCAGGTTAAGCTGACCCCGCAGGGTAATAGCGTCTCACCTACCCACGTCAGCGTGTTCCACGGCAACAACCCCAAGCGCTGGCAGAAGGACCTCAAGACCTACGCTACGGTCAGCCTGGGCCAGCCCTGGCCTGGCATCGGCTACGCTATCCACGCTCACGGCAACACTGTGGAGCGCATCTTTACCGTCAACCCTGGCGCCAAGGCCAATGCCATCCGCATGCAGATCCAGGGCGCTGATGAGCTTGGTCTCAAGAACGGCGCGCTGATCGCTCACACCGGTAACGGCCCGGTGACCTTGAGCAAGCC